>JANOOW010000538.1:0-2604 GCA_031421555.1 Hyphomicrobiaceae bacterium
CGGCACCTTCGGCGGCATCGAAATGGCGCTGAAGCAGCAGTCCGAAGCTGCCTTGACCAGCGGTAACCAGGGCTGGGCTACGGTCTCCTTCGACGGACGCAATGCCACCCTGAGTGGTCAAGCGCTGGACAATAGCGATCAGTTGCGCGCCGCCGGCATTGTGCGAAGCGTCTGGGGCGTTCGTCAGCTCGATGACCAATCGAAGCTTCTCGATGTGGAAAAGAACTACGTTTGGGGCGCCCAATTGCAGGCCGATGGCCGGCTGCGGTTGACTGGTTTCGTGCCGTCGCCGGCAACCCGGCAGGCGATTGTGGGCAATGCCAAGGCGACCTTCCCTAGCCGCGAAATCGACGATCGCACAAAGCTTGCCCGCGGTGCGCCCGTCTCGCCGGTTTGGGACGGCGGCATTGCTTTCGCACTCAAGCAACTTGCCGGCTTGAAGTCCGGCGGCCGCGTCGACCTCGAAGTAACCAACCTGTTGATCGAGGGCGAGGCCGACGACATCAACGCCTATCGCACGATCAAGACCGCTTTGCAGACTGCACTGCCCCAAGGCTTCAAACTACGAAGCGACAAGGTTACGCCGCCAGTCGTGAAGCCCTATACCTGGGGTGCGCGCCTGAGCGGCACGCAAGTTCAACTGACCGGCTTCGTGCCCAGTGAACGCGCGCGCGATGATATTTTTTCTGCCGCCAAGAAGGCGTTTCCCAAGGCCGCCGTCGTCGACCGGCTGCAGATCGCAGCTGGCGAGCCGAAGGACTGGTTGCAAGGCGTTCTCGCCGCGGTCGCGAAGCTCGGCCGTCTCGAAGAGGGTAGTGTCGAAATACGCGACACCCAGATGAGCATCAATGGGCTTGCAACCGACGCAGGCACTGCCGACGACGTCCGCCGTGGTTTGAAGTCCGATGTGCCGGCCTCGTTCAAAGTGGCCGACGCCTTACGTATCAAGGAAGTGCCACTGAAGACGATCGACCCTTTTACGACATCGGTGATCGCCAACGGAGGTCTCGTGTCTTTGACCGGCTATGTCCCGAGCGTTGGTGCAAAAGCTGCCCTCGTCGAAGCAGTGAAGGCGCGCCTGCCAGGCCAGCGCATCGAAGACAAGCTTGAGGTCGCCTTGGGTGCGCCCGATGGCTGGCAGACGTGCACCTTTGCCGGCCTCGTCGGTCTGGGCCGGCTCGGCAATGGCCGAATGCAGATGTCTGGCCGATCGCTCGCCGTCAGCGGCGCGACCGAAAGCGAGGCGATCGCATTGGGAGTTCCTGTCGAAGTCTCGAATGCAGCTGGTCAGGCGTGCAACGCCGAAGTGAAAGTTGCGTTCACCGGCATCCCCGCAGCCGAACTCAAGCGCCGCGCGGATGCTACCGTCGCGCAGGCAGCCGCAGACGAAGCTGCGCGCCGTGCTGCCGCCGATGCGTCCGCCGCCAAGGCTGCCGCCGGCGTGGCCGCAGCAAAACTTGCAGCAGCCGCGCCTCCGGTCGCAGCCGCACCTCTGGTCGCAGTGGCGCCTCCGGTCGCAGTGGCGCCACCTCCGGCGCCCTTTGCGCCACCAACACTGGTTATTGCCCCACCGGCCGCTGTCGTACAGAAAAATCGCCAGGAAGCGATCGATTGCCAAACGATGCTCACTCAAGTGAGCCGCGATGGCGTGATCTACTTCAAGCGGGCGAGCGCGGAACTCGACACGCAGAGCAACACTACGCTCGATAAACTTGCCGGCGTCATGAACACCTGCAAGTCGGCACGTATCGAAGTGCAGGGCCATACGGACGCGGAAGGCACGCCTGAACGCAATGCCAACCTGTCGAACCGGCGCGCGAAGTCGGTTCTCGATCAACTGATTGCCGCTGGTATCGAAGGCGGGCGGCTTACTGCCTTCGGTTACGGCGAGACGCGGCCGATCGCGGCCAACGACACTAGGGAAAGTCGCGCCAAGAACCGGCGAATCGAGTTCGAGGTCAAGGCCGACTGATCTGGTTCAGTTGATCTTGGGTCCCGGTAGTTCAGTGCGAGGAGCTTGCAAAACGTGGATTATCTTATCGTGAAGCTGCTTTGGTACATCGTCGCGGCCTTTGCCATCGGCGCGTATGTGGGCTGGATATCGTGCAGCCGGACCGGAAACTAGATCCGTTCGAAGCTGCGCAGCTTCCGTCGGCAAAACGTGCATGGCTTTGCTTCGAGATACATGAGTGAGTTCTGATCGATGACAAGACTGATCCTGGAAACCTCGTTGCTCCTGCTCGGCGCCTATTTTCTCGGTGCGTGGGTCGCGTGTCTGGTCAAACGATCGTTCTTTGCCAATGCTCAACCGGTCACAGCTGGCGTGCAATTCGCGCCTGCCGCTGCCACAGCGAGAAGTGGAGTCGCTGGCCCGGCGATGCCTGTTCCGCCGCCCGTCCGCCGCGCCGATCCGAAACCGATCGCACTCGAGACGATCGAGCGTACGTCGCCGCAGGCCGCCGAAAACGCGGCGAACCGGTTCGAGCAAGTATTGACGAAAATGCCGGTAGCGGACGCGGCCGCCCGAGTGCCGAAGCCCGCGCCGGCGCCGACGCCCGCCGCACCGCCGGTCAATCGCGTTGCGCCAGCCGGAGCACCCGTGGG
>JANOOW010000539.1:0-13718 GCA_031421555.1 Hyphomicrobiaceae bacterium
CTCTTGATCAAGGGCGATGTGCAGGGCTCGGTCGAAGCGATCCTTGGCTCGCTAAAGAAGCTTGGCACCGATGAGGTGATCGCACGTATCGTGCATACCGGCGTCGGTGGCATCACCGAGTCCGACATCGCACTGGCAAGCGCGTCGAGGGCGGTCGTCATCGGCTTCAACGTGCGTGCCAACGCGCAAGCCAAACTCGCAGCCGACGTGCAGGGTGTCGAGATCCGCTACTACAACATCATCTACGATCTCGTGGATGACGTGAAAGCTGCAATGTCGGGCCTGCTCGCGCCAACGCTGCGCGAAGTGTTCCTCGGCAATGCGACGATGAAGGAAATCTTCAATATTACGAAGTTCGGCAAGGTCGCCGGCTGTCAGGTAACGGACGGCAAGTTGGAGCGCGGCGGCAAGGTGCGCCTGATCCGCGACAACGTCGTTATCCACGAAGGCACGTTGTCGATCCTCAAGCGCTTCAAGGACGACGTGAAGGAAGTCCCGGCCGGCCAGGAGTGCGGCGCGAGCTTCGCCAACTACCAGGACATCCGCGTTGGCGACGTCATCGAGTGCTTCAACGTGGAAACCATCAAGCGGAGCCTTTGAGGCACCGGATCGGGGCGGCAGCACGGTTGATGCCGGTTGCCGCACTGACGCCAATGAAGGTTATGGCTAGTGCCTCGTAAGAAAAAAATGTCCGCGAAGGGGCCGACGCAGCGCATGTTGCGTGTTGGCGAGCAGATCCGCCACGTGCTGGCGGAGTTGCTGGCGCGCGGCGAAATTCACGACCAATTCCTGGCCTCTCAGGTCATCACGATCCCGCAGGTACGTATGTCGCCGGATCTGCGCATTGCAACTGCATACGTCATGCCGTTGGGTGGCGAGAATATCCCCGAGGTGATTACGGCGCTAAACCGGCATGCCCGGTTTGTTCGTGGTCATGTGGCGAGCCAACTTAGCCTGCAGTTTTCGCCGGAGGTGCGGTTCCGTCACGACGAAACCTTCAGCGAAGTCATGCGTATCGAGCAGCTGCTGGCCAGCCCGAAGGTGCGCCAGGATACGGACAAGAAATAACCGCCCATGGCACGCCGCAAAAAAGGCAACAGGATCAATGGCTGGTTGATCCTCGACAAGCCATTGGAGATGACCTCGACCCAGGCGGTGGGCAAGATCCGCTGGCTCTATCAAGCGCAGAAGGCCGGCCACGCCGGCACGCTCGATCCGCTTGCGACGGGTATTCTCCCAATCGCGTTGGGCGAGGCGACGAAGACAGTATCGTTCGCCGTGGATGGCCAGAAGGCCTACAGGTTTACCGTGCGCTGGGGCGTCGAAACAACCACCGACGACACCGAGGGCACCGCCGTCCGCACCAGCAGCGATCGTCCGACCGTTGGCGAAATTGAAGCTCTGCTGCCGCAGTTCACCGGCGAAATCATGCAGACGCCCCCGGCCTTCTCGGCAATCAAGATCGACGGTCAGCGCGCCTACGATTTGGCCCGCGGAGGCGAGGATGTCATCCTCGAGCCGCGCCCAGTGTTCATCGATTTACTCCGCATCGTCGACATGCCGGACGATGCAACCACGGTGTTCGAGGCTGAATGCGGCAAGGGCACCTATGTGCGGGCGATTGCGCGTGATCTCGGCCGCAAGCTCGGCTGTTTCGGCCATGTGATTTCGCTGCGGCGGACGCGCGTTGGCCCGTTCGGTGAGGCATCGTCGATCACGCTCGCCCAGCTCGAAGCCTTGCGCGCGCTCGACGATGGCGGTGTCGAGTTGTTGCGTTGCCTGATGCCGATCGAAACCGCGCTGACAGATATGACCGAGCTGAATATTACATCATCGGACGCAAGCCGTCTGCGTCTCGGTCAGCCGGTGCTGATCCGCGGCCGTGACGCGCCAATCATGCAGGGCGAAGTCTACGCCGTCTGTAAAGGGCAACTGATCGCCATCGGCGAAATCGAACGCGGTGAACTGCGCCCCACACGCGTGTTCAATCTCGATTGAGTGGCATTACAACCACGCTGACGAATTATCTCGCGTTTCGCACCGGTTCAGTTATATGTCCGCTCGCGTGCCGGTCCCGTTAGGCTCGGTGCGGATGAGCGACCCGGCTGGACGACATCCCGGCTGTGGCCGCATTTGGGAGCCCGAACGTGGGCCCCGTCCTTAAAACTCTGATCTGAAAGGATGCCCGATGTCGCTGATTAGACCCGTCCGCAAGGACGCGAAGACTGCTGTTATCAAAGAGAATGCGACGAAAGCCAACGATACCGGCTCGCCGGAAGTCCAGGTTGCGATCTTGACCGAGCGGATCAATTACCTGACGGACCATTTCAAGATCCACAAGAAAGACAACCACTCGCGCCGCGGCCTTCTCAAGATGGTAGCCCTGCGCCGCCAGTTGCTCGACTACGTCAAGCGCAAGGACGAACCGCGCTATCAAAAGATCATCGACAAGCTCGGCATCCGCCGTTGATGGCATGCCGCCAGACCTTGCAAGACAAATCTGGTCAAGGCTGTGCGCCCTGCGAGGCTGTGTCTGCTTCGCACTCTACCGCTAGCGACTGCGCTGGTCCCGATAGTCGGGGGCCGGCGCACTCGGCGTTTGTGCTCGATCCGCGAGCGCAAGACGTAATCCGTACGTAACCGAACGAAAGACGAAACTCATGTTTGATATTCACCGCGTCGAAATTGAATGGGGCGGCCGCAAGCTCAGCCTCGAAACTGGCCACATGGCCCGTCAGGCGGACGCAGCCGTTGTTGCGCAATACGGCGAAACCAGCGTGCTGGCGACCGTCGTTGCCGCCAAGACCGCCAAGCCCGGCATTGATTTCTTCCCCCTCACCGTCAATTACCAAGAGCGTACCTATGCTGCGGGCAAGATCCCCGGCGGCTATTTCAAACGCGAAGGCCGCCCGACCGAAAAAGAAACGCTGACCTCGCGCCTGATCGATCGCCCGATCCGGCCGCTGTTCGTCGATGGCTTCAAGAACGAAACCCAAGTTGTCGTCACCGTGCTGTCGTTCGATAACGAGAACGATGCCGACATCGTCGGCCTGGTCGCTGCATCCGCCGCGCTGACCCTTTCGGGCGTACCGTTCCTCGGTCCGATCGCTGCCGCCCGCGTCGGCATGATCGATGGTCAGTACGTCCTCAACCCGCTCACCGACGAAATGCCGAATACCAAGCTCGATCTCGTTATGGCTGGCACGCACGATGCCGTCATGATGGTCGAAAGCGAAGCGCACGAGCTGTCTGAAACGCAGATGCTCGAGGCCGTGATGTTCGGTCATCGTCATGTGCAGCCGGTAATCCAGGCAATCATCAAGCTTGCCGAGAAGGCCGCCAAAGAGCCGGTTGACATCAAGCTGCCAGACAAGGCCAAGTACCAGTCCAAGGTCAAGGAGATGGTCGAAGCCGAACTGCGCACCGCTTTCGCCACGCCAGAGAAGCAGAAGCGCCAGGAACTGGTCGCCGCTGCCAAGGCCAAGGTCAAGACGCTGCTGCCAGAGGGCGCCAGTCCCGATGAGCAGGTGCTGCTCGGCACCGTGTTTAAGGAACTCGAAGCCGACGTCGTGCGTGGCGATATCCTGCGCACATCGAAGCGCATCGATGGCCGCGATCTGAAGACCGTTCGCCCGATCGAATCGCTGGTGCACGTGCTGCCGCGGACGCACGGTTCGGCGCTGTTCACGCGCGGCGAAACGCAGGCACTGGTCGTTGCCACGCTCGGCACTGGTGAAGATGAGCAGTACATCGACAGCCTGGAAGGGACCAAGAAGGCCCGCTTCATGCTGCACTACAACTTCCCTCCCTACTCGGTTGGTGAGACCGGCCGAATGGGTTCGCCCGGCCGCCGCGAAATCGGCCACGGCAAGCTCGCTTGGCGCGCGCTGAACCCGTTGATCCCGGGTCCGGACGAATTCCCCTACACCGTTCGCGTCGTATCCGAGATCACCGAGTCGAACGGCTCGTCCTCGATGGCAACCGTCTGCGGCGCGTCGCTTGCCTTGATGGATGCGGGCGTTCCGTTGAAGTCGCCGGTCGCCGGCATCGCCATGGGCCTGATCAAGGAAGGCAACCAGTTCGCCATCCTCTCCGATATCCTGGGTGACGAAGATCATCTTGGCGATATGGACTTCAAGGTGGCCGGCACCGCCAACGGCGTGACCTCGCTGCAGATGGACATCAAGATCGCGGGCATCACAGAAGAGATCATGCGCATCGCGCTCGATCAGGCACGTGAAGGCCGCATCCACATCCTCGGCGAAATGGTCAAGGGTATCGGCGGCGCACGCACCGAACTCGGTGAGCACGCTCCGCGCATCGAGACCATCAAGATCCCGACCGACAAGATCCGTGAAGTGATCGGCTCGGGCGGCTCGGTGATTCGCAATATGGTCGAAGTGAGCGGTGCCAAGATCGACATCGACGATGACGGCACGATCAAGGTTGCCGCCGCCAAGAAGGAGTCGATCGAAACGGCCCTGCGGATGATCCGCGAGATCACGTCGGAGCCAGAAATCGGTACGATCTACAAGGGCAAGGTCGTCAAGCTGATGGAGTTCGGCGCGTTCGTGAATTTCTTCGGCGCCTAGGATGGCCTTGTTCTCGTGTCTCAACTCACGTCGAAAATGCGTCCTATCCACCCGAACGAAGTGGTAAAGGAAGGGCAAGAAGTTTGGGTCAAGTTGCTTGGCTTCGATGATCGCGGCAAGACGAAGTTGTCGATGAAGATCATCGATCAGGAAACCGGCGTCGAGATCCCACGCGCCGAAGGCGAGCCGGAAGAAGTCATGGAAAGCCGCCCGCCGCGCCGCGAAGGCGGTGGTGATCGCCGTCCGCCACGCCGCGAGCGTAGCTGACGTCGATCCGCCGGCTCTGCGCAAGCGGAGCTGGATGCGACAGCATCAAGATGGCCGTCCATTTCGGGCGGCCATTTACTATCGACTGTTGCGCAAACTACACAGCAATGCGGCGACAGGACCACATCTGTAAGCTATATCGGCCCAATGAAGCTAATCGCCACAACTGATGATCTGGCCGCCGCCTGCACGGAGCTGGGCCAGCACCCCTATGTTACCGTCGACACCGAGTTCCTGCGCGAGCAGACGTTCTGGTCGCGGCTTTGCCTGATTCAAATGGCGGGACCGGACCTCGAATTCCTTGTCGACCCGATGGCCCCGGGCATCGACTTGAAGCCGTTCTACGACCTGATGGCCGATCGCACGATCGAGAAAGTATTTCACGCCGGCCGGCAAGACGTCGAAATCGTGTTCGTGCAGGCAGGCGTCATTCCCGCACCGTTGTTCGACACCCAGATAGCAGCGATGGTTTGTGGCTTCGGCGATAGCATCAGCTACGTCAACCTCGTCAAGCGCATCACTGGCGCAGATCTCGACAAATCATCCCGCTTCACCGATTGGAGCCGCCGGCCACTCAGCACGCCACAGCTGACATATGCGCTTGGCGACGTTACGCATTTGCGTGATGTTTATCATCACCTCAAAAGTGCATTGAACAAGAGCGGCCGCACGGAATGGCTAAACGAGGAAATGGCCGAGCTGACCACGCCCGGGACCTACAAGCAGGTGCCGGAAGATGCCTGGCAACGGCTGAAGGTTCGCGTCAAGAACCGCCGCTCGTTCGCCGTGCTGATGGAGCTCGCGGCTTGGCGCGAGCGTCTAGCTCAGGAGCAGGATGTGCCCCGCGCGCGGATTCTGCGTGACGAAGCGCTGTATGATATCGCCAATCAGGCGCCAACCGACGCTTCCAAGCTGGGTGAGCTTCGCACTTTGTCCGAAGGTTTTGCCCGTTCAGGCCGGGCCCGTGAAATCATCGATGCCGTAAAGCTCGGCTTACAGCGCGATCTGAAGACCGTGCCGCCGTTACCGAAGGGCCAAGCGATGTCGCCGGAATCGGCTGCCTTGGTCGAGTTCTTGAAGGTCTTGCTCAAATCGCTGGCAGCGCAAAAGGGTGTCGCGTCCAGGCTGATCGCCAGCGGAGACGAGCTGGAGCGTATTGCGACCGAAGACAATCCGGATATTCAAGCGCTCAAGGGCTGGCGATACGAGGTGTTTGGCGAGACAGCGCTGCGGCTCAAGCGGGGCGAAATTGCGCTTGCGATCGATGGTGGCGAAGTGGTGCCGGTCCCGCGCATTCGCGCGCCAGCCAACTGACGATCGCAATCGCGACGGATCGACTGCGTGCGCAGCGTTGACCCGTAGACCGGCATGAAGGGGTAGCATTCGTTGTCCGCTCGCCCGTCAAGCAACGGGGTCCTACTTATGATCGCTCGCATTTTCAAAATCACGGGTTTGGCAACTTTATCGATAGGTTTGGCGCTGGCGTTGGTGGCGCAAACTCCGCCGCCTGCGCCCAGCACCGCGGTTGCTCCAGCCAATCCGATGGCTGCGTGCCGGACCGACGTCAAGGCGCTTTGCGCAACCGTCGAGCGGGGCAAGGGAGCCAAGATGCAGTGCCTCGTCGAGAACAAGGCGAAGGCGTCGCCGGAGTGCCGAGCGGCGATGGTCGCGATTCAAGAGCGAATGGCGAAGGGTGAGAAACGTCGCCTCGCAGATTGCCGTGCCGACGTTGCAACACTGTGTGCGACGGCTGCAAAGGGTACAGAGCGCGTGCAATGCCTCCGCCAGAACGAGGCGAAGGTTTCACCAGCGTGCAGCAAGGCGCTTGCCGCTATGCCGGTACGCAAGCACGACGCCGCGCCTGCTCCCGCTGCGCCATCGAACCCGCCGTCCGCTACGCCAGACGCACCAAAACCGCAGTAATACGGTCGCGGCAATCTACTATTGATACTTCACCGAGCAGCCGTAGGCCCGTGTGCTTGCGACAGCCACCGGGCGGCCCTCGGCGACTGCCGAGAGCGCTTCCTTCATGTAGGACCGTGCGCCTTTGATATCGGCCGGGTTGGACGTCGGCTTGTCGTCGATGGCACCGGCATAAGCGAGCTGTCCGTCGGCCTTGATGACGTACATGTGCGGCGTTGTCTTCGCGCCATAGGCTTTGCCAAATGCGCCGGCTGGATCGAGAAGCACTGCCGCCGGCTTGGCCTTCCGGTCGGCGGTCAGCTTGTCGGCAGCGGGCCCTTCGACATAACCTTGCTGGCCTTTGGCCGACGAGATGACCGTCAACCACACGATGCCCTTGCCGGCCGCCTCCTGCTGCAACGCTTGCATATTGCCGGCGCCGTAGTGCTTTTGCACGTACGGGCAGCCGTCGTTGGTCCATTCGAGGACGACAGTCTTGCCCTTGTAGTCCGACAGCTTGTGCATCTTGCCGGTGCTATCGACAGCCGTAAAATCCGGAGCCGATTTACCGGGAATTGCGTCGGCCCGGACGGCGGGCGCGGTGAAAACGCCTGCCATCGTTCCCAAGCTGATTGCTGCCGCGAGCCTCGTTAAACCAGTCATGCGTGAAAGCTCCTCGCAGTTGAAGAACAAGAACATGAACGATGGAAACAGCTCGTTGCAATAACGGCAAGGGCATTTTTACGAGCGGCGCGCGTGGGCCGCGCCTCGTTACTCCGAGCCTGAACTCTTGCGCTCTTTGTAGCGCTGGAGAAGCGCGCGGCCCTTCGCTGCAATCTTACGCGCCGCGGCGACCGTTTTGGGAACAGCTTCGCCCCAAGCGCTGGCCGTAAGCGCGAAACGCGTCGGTCCACCCGCGCTATTTTTCAATGGCGGCAGCCCGGCCTTGCGGCCATAAAAACGTACCGCCCAGCTGCCCTTGCGGCGCATATCCTCCGGGGTCATTTCAGACTCAGGTTTTGTGACGCCCGGCTTCAAATTTGCGCCAGTGTCCCGGCGAAACTTATCCCGGCCAGCCTGAGTGAGTCCGCCACGCGGGTCTTTTTCCGGCTTCTTCATAGTCGTAACCCCTCACGTTTTTTACTTTTTGGCGACCCGCATATTGTCGACGAGGTTCGGATACGGCCGCCCCGCTTTCTTCGCGCTCGCTTTCGCGGATGCCTTCTGCGACGGCGACAGATGTTTTTTCTTGGCGGACGGCTTGGGGTTCGACTTATCCCAGGGGGCCTTCTCGTCCGCCTGATTTTTCTTCGTCATCGGGGCGCCTATCATTGCTAACTATATTCCCCAACTCGACGCCGTACGCTGGGTTCCATCAGGGTGCGGCTGGACGTAAGGCGAACCTCGATGAGGCGAGCCTTAGCGCTTGCGTTGACAGGCCGCCGGGCGGCCTTCTACGGTCCAGGCCAAGCCGCCCACGGGTGGCCGGTTCAGACCTGAGAGGATCCAAGCATGAGTATCAGAACCAAGACCAAGATCACCGGCGCAGCACTCCTCGTCATCGCCGGAGTGACGGCAGCGGTAGCGCAGGCGCCCGCGTTCTTCCGCATCGGCACCGGCGGCACAGCCGGTACCTACTATCCGGTCGGTGGCATGATCGCGAACGCGATCTCGAACCCGCCCGCGCTCGTCTCCACAGCGGTCGCGACCAACGGCTCGGTCGCCAACGTCAACGCGATCGTCGGCGGCAACATGGAGTCCGGCTTCAGCCAAGCCGACGTCGCCTATTGGGCCTTTACCGGTACAGGATCGTTCGACGGCAAGCCGAAGGTCGAGGATTTGCGCACCATCGCCAATCTCTATCCGGAAAGCGTGCATATCGTCGTCAAAAAGGGGGTTGCGAAGTCGGTCGCGGACCTCAAGGGCAAGCGCGTTTCGCTCGACGAGCCGGGTTCGGGCACGCTAATCAACGCAAAGGCGATCCTTGCCGCCTACGGTATCTCCGAGAAGGACATCAAGCCTGAGTACGTTAAGCCGAATCAGGCGGCCGACAAGTTGAAGGACGGCTCGATAGACGCGTTCTTTATCACTGGCGGCTATCCGCTGGCATCCGTATCCGAGTTGGTGACCGCGACGGGTGGCGTCGAAATCTTGCCAATCACCGGTCCTGAAGCTGACGCTTTGAGGAAGGCTGCGCCCTTCTTCGCCGTCGATGAGATCCCGGCTGGCACCTACAAAGACATCGGCGTGGTGAAAACGCTCGCCGTCGGCGCCCAGTGGGTCACGTCGACGAAGGTGCCGAGCGATACGGTCTATGCCGTCACCAAGGCGTTGTGGTCGGAGAAAACCCGTGCGGTGCTCGACGCTGGTCACGCAAAGGGCAAGCTGATCACGACGGCGAACGCCTTGAAGGGACTTGCCGTGCCGCTGCACCCCGGCGCCGAGAAGTTCTACAAGGAAGCCGGATTGGTAAAGTAAATCCGATCAGTCCCGGGGCTCGGCCCCGGGACTGTCTCTCTTGTAATGAGGAAGCTCAATCATGGCCGATGCGCGCAACCCAGTCGTCAGTTCGGATCTGGCCGGTGACGTGACGGTCATCACAATCGACAATCCGCCGGTCAACGCGCTGGGACACGCGGTGCGGGCCGGCCTCGTGGAAGCGCTAGCTGCTGCCAAATCCAACCCGGCCGTGAAGTCGATTGTGATCGCCTGTGCGGGCCGCACCTTCTGCGCGGGCGCCGACATCACCGAGTTCGGCAAGCCACCTAAATCTCCCAGCCTGCAGGACGTCATCGTCGACATCGAGAACGCCGGCAAGGCCGTCGTGGCCGCAGTCCATGGCACTACGCTGGGCGGAGGACTCGAACTGGCGATGGCGTGCCACGAGCGGATCGCGGCACCTGGAACGCGTCTCGGACTACCGGAGGTCAAACTGGGCATCCTCCCCGGCGCTGGCGGCACGCAACGCCTGCCCCGTTTGATCGGCCCACTCAAGGCCGTCGAACGCATCGTCACCGGCGAGCCGATGACGGCGCAGGACGCGCTCGCCGATGGTCTTATCGCTGAAATTGTCACCGGAAATCTCGTCGAAGCGGCGGTCGCGATGGCGTGCCGCCTCGCATCGGCACCCAAGCTGCCGGAACTCGCCCGCAACCGCGATGACAAGCTCGCACCCGTCCGCGCCGATCGATCGGCTTTCGATGCGGCGGTCACCAATCTGCTCAAGCGCAAGCAGGGACAGCATTCACCGGCCGCGTGCGCCGCGTCCGTCGCCAACTCGTTCACGCTCGGCTTCGATGATGGCATTGCCGCCGAGCGCGCATTCTTCCGCGAGCTCGTCGCCGGTGACCAATCGAAGGCGCTGCGCCACATCTTCTTTGCCGAGCGCGAAGCCAACAAGATCCCCGGTCTCGGGCCGGACGCGAAACCACGCGCAATCGCGCAAGCAGCCGTCATCGGCGCCGGCACGATGGGCGGCGGCATCACCATGTGCTTCGCCAACGCCGGCATTCCGGTGGTGATGATCGACGTCACCGAGGAGGCGGTGCAACGCGGGCGCGGCGTCATCGAAGCCAACTATCGCAACACGGTTGCGCGCGGTGGACTGACTGAGGCGGAAGCCGCCAAGCGCCTGGCGCTGATCTCCATAGCGACAACGATGGACAAGGTCGCCGACGCAGATCTCATCATCGAGGCCGTATTTGAGGAAATGGGCATCAAGCAGAAGCTGTTCGCCGAACTCGATAGACTGGCGAAGCCGGGCGCCGTGCTCGCCACCAACACGTCGACGCTCGATGTGGATGTGATCGCGGCGGCCACAAAGCGCCCTGGCGATGTCCTCGGCATGCACTTCTTCTCGCCAGCCAACGTCATGCGGCTGCTTGAGATCGTGCGCGGCAAGGCGACGTCGCCTGAAGCGCTTTCAACCGCAATGGCGGTGGCCCGCAAGATCGCCAAGGTGCCTGTCGTCTCCGGCGTGTGCGATGGCTTCATCGGCAACCGCATGCTGGCGCGGCGCTCGGTCGAAGCCGAACGGTTGATGCTGGAGGGCGCCGACCCGATGGCCGTCGATGCCGCCGTGGCCGCGTTCGGCTTTCCGATGGGGCCATATGCGATGTCCGATCTGGCCGGGCTCGATGTGGGCTGGCGTATTCGCAAGGGACGCGGTCACAAAGCACCGGTATCGGACGCCCTGTGCGAAGCTGGACGTTTCGGCCAGAAGACTGGCAAGGGCTACTTCATCTATGAAGCGGGTTCACGCGCGCCGAAGTCCGATCCGGAAGTAACGGCGGTCATCGAAGCGGCCGCCAAGGCAGCAGGGATCAAGCGCCGCGCCATCGGCGAAACCGAAATCATCGAGCGCATGCTGTATCCGATGATCAACGAGGCCGCGCGCATCCTCGATGAAGGCATCGCCCTACGGGCGAGCGACATCGATGTGGTTTGGGTTTACGGCTATGGCTGGCCAGCGTGGCGCGGTGGTCCGATGCACTACGCAGATGCGGTGGGGCTCAAGCACATCGCCGGGCGCTTGGCGGTTTACGCTAAACAAATTGGCGATGAATCACTCGAGCCGGCACCGTTGCTGGCACGCCTGGCGACAAGCAGCCAGACCTTTGCGTCGATCGCATCTGCGGGCAAAGCCTGATGCAGCGTGACACGCACCCGTGGGAGAAGAGTTACCCGCCGGGCGTGTCATGGGATATCGAAATCACGCCGGGCACGATTCCAGTGCTCATCGATGCGTCGATCCAGCGTAATGGCGCAAGAGCCGCGATCGATTTTCGCGGACGCAAAATCACCTACGCCGAACTCGGCCGCGACATTGACGGCGTGGCGGCCACCTTTTTATCGGATCGCAGCACAATCGAAAAAGGCGTGGCGCTCTACCTGCCGAACACGCCCTATCATCCCATCGCGTTCTTCGCCGCGCTGAAAGCTGGCACCCATGTCGTGCATTTGTCGCCGCTCGATGCTGAACGCACGCTGATCCATAAGCTGCGCGATAGCGGCGCACGCGCGCTGGTGACGACCAACCTCGCGCCGCTGCTGCCGATGGCGTTGAAGCTGCTCGATGCCGGGCTGATCGACACGCTCTACGTCGGAGATGACGCGCGATGGGGTGATGCAACCGTGCCGTTGCTTAAGGTTCCAGTTCGCGCCCATGTGCACGAGCTTAGCGGCTCACACAGTCCCCAAGCTTGGCCTGAAGTCTCACCCGCCGGCATCGCGCTCCTGCAGTACACCGGCGGCACGACGGGAATGCCGAAAGCCGCGGTCCTCACGCACGCCAACATGACGTCGGCGCTGCAGATGTACGAAGCTTGGTACGGCGGCCAGGGGGTCACACGACCGGGCAAAGAGCGCAGCATCTGCGTACTTCCGCTGTTCCACATCTACGCCCTGACGACGATCCTCCTGAAGCAGATCGTCAACGGCAACGAAATTCTACTGCGGCAGCGTTTCGACGTCGCGCAGACACTGGCCGATATCGAGCAACTTCGCGCGACGAGCTTCCCCGGCGTGCCGACAATGTGGATCGCGCTTGCCAACCATCCCGGTGTCGAGCGTTGCGATTTCTCGTCGTTGGAGACGTGTTCGTCAGGCGGCGCACCGCTACCAGTCGAAGTGCAATCGCGCGTCGAGCGCCTGACGAAAAGGCGGCTCGGCGGCGGCTGGGGAATGACCGAAACCTGCCCGGCCGGCACCCTTATCCCATCGTTCGCACCAACAAAGACGGGTACCATCGGCTTACCGCTGCCCGGTATCGTCGTCCAAGTCGTCGCCGTCGATGATCCGCACCGCATACTGCCCGTTGGCGAAACCGGCGAGTTGCGCATCAAGGGTCCGAACGTCGCGCGGGGGTACTGGAACCGTTCGCCGGAGGACAACGCCCGCGAATTCGCCGGCGGCTTCTTCCTCACCGGTGACATCGGCCGCATGGACGAAGACGGCTTCGTCTTCCTTGTCGATCGCAAGAAGGATCTGATCATTTCCGGCGGGTTCAATGTCTACCCGCAGATGATCGAGCAGGCGATCTACGAGCATCCGGCCGTGGAGGAGGTGATCGTGATCGGCGTGCCGGATAGCTATCGTGGCGAGGCGGCGAAAGCGTTCGTTAAATTGCGTGCCGGTGCGGCTGCGTTCACTTTCGAGGATCTGCGCGCCTTTCTCGCCGATAAGCTTGGCCGTCACGAATTACCTGCTTCGCTCGAATTCCGCGATAGCCTTCCCCGCACTCCTGTCGGTAAGTTGTCGCGATTGCATCTGCGCGACGAAGAACGCAGCAAACTCGATCCGAAACCTTCCGGAGGACCCCCGCCATGACCGACGCCGTGATCGTCTCGACGGCCCGCACACCGATCGGCCGCGCCTTTCGTGGCGCGTTCAACATGACGCACGGTGGCGAACTTGCGGGCCACGTGATCAAGCACGCGATCGAGCGCGCCAAGATCGAGCCGGGCTCCGTCGAGGACGTTGTCATGGGCTGCGGCTTCCCGGAGGGTGCGACTGGCGGTAACATCGCTCGCGTCGCCGCGATCCACGCCGGTGTGCCCGTCACGGCCGCGGCGATGACCGTCAACCGCTTCTGCTCGTCCGGCTTGCAAGCGATTGCACTAGCGGCAAATTCGATCCGTAACGACGGCGTGCCGATCGCGGTGGCGGGAGGGCTCGAGTCGATCAGCCTCGTCGGGCCTCACACCAACCAGAAATTCTACAAGGATCCGTGGGTCGAGCAGCACAAGCCGGCGATCTACATGGCGATGATCGAGACGGCAGATAACGTTGCGAAGCGCTACGGCATCTCGCGCGCCGCGCAAGACGAGTACGCGTTCCTAAGCCAGCAGCGGACGGCTGCAGCCCAAGCGGCCGGCCTCTTCAATGACGAGATCGTGGCACTGCCAACGACGATGGGGGTCGAAGACAAGGAGACCAAGGTGATCAGCCACAAGCAGG
>JANOOW010000540.1:0-4971 GCA_031421555.1 Hyphomicrobiaceae bacterium
CCAGAAGCTGGATCGGCTTGCCAGAATAGCCGACAGCGTTGGCAAAGTCGGAGTTCAGGTAGACGAAGCCGAGACGCTGATCATCCTTGTAGGCGCCCACTATTGCGGGCTCACCCTGTGGCGGCCCGAAGCGATTGGCCCCTGGAACCAGTTCAGACGGCTCGGCCTTGACAAGGTAATCGCTCAGCCGGCCTGCGGCCTGCGCCTCTCTAAGCATCAAAAGCCAGCCGAAAGCGACTAGGACTCCGAACAGGAGATAAATGTTGACGAGTTTTCGCAAGAGGCTTCTTCCAGATTTCAGCGAAACGCCATCGTTCGAGAGAACGGCGTTGTTTGAATTGTAAGCTTCGAAAAGAAACCTAAGGATTCAGGCAGACCCGCACTTGCGACGGATCAATCAACCCGCAGCCGCATTGGTTCCAACCTATTGGAAGGGAGAGCCAGATATGCGCAACGAGCCGCTTCTATCCGCAGTGCCGCCTGTCCCGGTGGCAAGCCTAGGCGAGCTTTATGCTATTGCGTACGATCAGGCGCAAAAGGCCACGCTGCGATACGGCGCGCTTGCCACGCATACGGATGGGGACCTCCCGCCGCTGCGCCCGGTCTTCGAGGTCCTCACAGCACGTGAGAGCGAGCGCTGCGATAACCTATCCGCGGCTTGTCTTGCCGCCTGCGGCAAAAGGCCCGATACGTCCGATCTGCGATGGGCACCAATCGACCTCGTTGTTGCGGCCGAGATCGCCGGCATCGGGAATTCCAGCCTCTCGACGCCTTACACCGCCTGGGCGCTCGCGACACGCCACCGCCAGCGCGCCTTCGTGTTCTGGACCTACGTCGTTGCCCTTGCCGAAGATATGCTGGTCAGGAGGACTGCGGAAGGGTTCGCGCGCGAAGCGCTATCCGACGGCAATCGCTTGCGCTGCGAGCGCCGGCTAGCTTGGCGGGCTGAGCGAAAGGCTGCGGCCGACGAGACTGCGGCTTCCGAAGGGTCCGCCTCGGCAGCACTGCTGGAAAGTTTACTGCGCAAGGACATCATCGCATGGTCGCAAGCGTTGACCCCCGCCCAGCGCGGCCATGTGCTGGCCATCGATGCTGCGCGCCTACCGCCGCATCTCCTGCTGCCCGCTGACGACGGCAGCGTCGATCCCGCGTCCGGCGATATCCGACAGATCATGCGCCGTGCGCTGCGCCGCGCCGAACAACTGTCGAACATCTATCTGGACGATGCGGACGGCGCTCACGACCAAGACAGCATGGAGTTCGCGCAAAAACTTGCCGGTCAGTCCATCGCGCGGCTCGCCGCTCTGCGTCATCTCGCATCTGAATCGAAAATGCGGTGATCGACGGCAAGAAGTGAAGAAACACCCGATGTGAGCAGTTTTGCTCACTCTTCAAGTGTCGGCATCGCGTAACAACCTTCTACTTCGGCGCACGATGTTTGTCGTATCCGGCCAGCAACGGTCCGAAGGTAAGCGCGAAACCCAGAAATGCGGCTGCCCATGCGAACGCCGCTACAAATAGAAGGGAACCGCTATAAGCCGGCTCGATCACCGCGCAGATCCGCGCCACGACGGCGACGATGATAGAGACATAGATGGCCTGGGTCGAGCGTGAGGCCGTAAGTTGCTGGCCGGTATGCCCCAGCGTCGCGCGGCTCATAACCGCCAGCGTCATGATACCGGCGGCTCCCGCCATCCAGGCATGAATTCCGGCACCGGCCGGCACGAAGCCAAAGGCGCTGCAAGCATTCAGCAGGAAACCTAGCGGTACGAAGGCGTAGCCGACGTGCAGGATCAACAGCAGGCGCTCGCGGATGGTACGGTGGCCGGCCCAGCGTCCAAGCCGGATAACGTGCATGACGCCGGCGAGAGCGAGAGCTTCGCCCGTTCCCGTGCCAATCGGCCGGATTATCCAGAACACCAGTGCGATGGCGCCGACCGCCACCGTCAGCATGTCGAACCGTGCGAAGGGCACCGGCAGACGCCCCGGATTCTCTTTCACCAACCAGTTGCGGGTAAAACTTGGAATGATGCGTCCGCCGATCACCGAAATCAGCAGCACTACGACGGCGATGCCGACACGGATACTGACGTCGGCAGCGCCCTTGTAATGGGCTTCGAGATGAAAGGCGGCATTGCCAGCAAGTAGTACAGAGATGAGCGCAGCCACACCAAGATTGCTCCATTTGCGGCCAGCAATGATCTCGCGTGCCGCTGCGGCAGCGACCAGGAACAGAAAGCTGGTGTCCACGAGCATCGCCGCCAGCCAACTTGTATGGGCAGAAAATGTCACGCAGATGCGGCCCGCGAGCCATAGGACCACCAGGGCGATGAGTGGCCGGCCCTGAATAGGCAACCGTCCGGTCCAGTTTGGAATCGCAGTGAGGAGAAAGCCGGTAATCACCGCCGGTAGGAAACCGTAGAGCATTTCATGAACATGCCAGTCACGCGGCAGGAACGCCGTCGTTAGCGCGAGTTCGCCCATGAATACAGGCAGCCAGACCAGGATCGCCAGTCCCGCGTAGATCGAGCCCAGCAGGAAGAACGGCCGGAAGCCGTATGAGAACAACGGCAGTCCGTCATAAGATCGAACGCGCGGGATGGCCGTCATGATCGCGTCTCGCTTTCCAGGTTACTTCTCGGCGGTCTGGGCGGCGGCTAGTCCGGCACTTCAGGCTACCCACTAGTAGATAAGTCGAACTTCGAGTTATGCACTCTTCTAAAGCGCTCGCCCTGACCAAATGCCCGGTGTGGTTCTAAATCTGCTCCTTGATAGAGTGGAATGTCACGAACCCGTCGATGATGTCGGCTCCGCACCGGCGCCCTCATGTGCGGTTGGCGCTCTCTGCGCTGGCGACGCTGACGATCTAGCTGTTCCCACGGGTCGTCGCCAACAAGTACATATCCATCTGGCGCAGACGCTCACGTCTGCATGCTGATTAAAGTCCGGTCTCTTGTGGCTTTTCATCTGCAGCAACCACCGGGGTTGATCACGCCTCATGCTTAGCCGTATACATAGCTTTCCGTCCACGGCGAGCGCCCGAAACTTCCAGGAATGAGGACTATGATGTCGAACCGCATCGTCCATATCTGTGCAACGTTTTTCGTCTGCCTGTTGGCCGGGACGGCGCTGGCCCAGACGCCAACGGTCGGTGTGCCCGGGCAGGGGGCCCAGGCGAAACCGGGTTCGTCCGGCGACGCCGACGTGCTGGCCATTGTGGAAGCGCTATTTGCGGTCAGCGGAAACCACAAAGGCGTGCGCGCGAGCGGGGCGAAGGGGGTTTGCGTCAAAGGCGAGTTCACCCCGTCGAAAGAAGCGCCAAGCCTCACCAAGGCACCACATTTCACCAGAACCGTCCCGATGACGGCACGGTTCTCGATGGGCGGCGGCAACCCGAACATATCAGACAAAACCAAGCCGACGACGCGCGGCTTCGCCATGGAGTTCGATGATCCGTCCGGCGCCATGGTCTTCTACTTCGTCTCAGCCCCGATCTTCTCCACAAAAACCCCGCGCCAGCTCCTCGACTTCGTCACGGTGCGGCTGCCAGGCGCGGATGGGAAGGCCGATCCTGAGAAGATAAAGGCGTTCGCGACCGCCAACCCAGAGACGACCAGACAGGCAGCATGGCTCAACGGACGTCCGGTTCCGGCGAGCTTTGCCGGCGTTGATTACTGGGGCGTGCAGGTCTATACGCTGACCAATGGGACTGGAGGAAAAACGATCGCGAAGCTCAAGGTGGTTGCTGGGGCGGGCCAGCTCGGCCTGAGCGATGATGAACTCAAGGCGAAGCCCGACAGCTTCTATGCCGACGAGCTGAAGGAGCGGCTTGGGAAAGCGCCGGTCGCATTCGACTTCGTCGCCATTTTGGGCGAACCGGACGATCCGACCAATGACTCGACGGCGATGTGGCCGGAGGAGAACCGCAAGACAGTGAAGCTCGGCACGATCACAATCACGGCGCTTCAGTCGAACGCTGTGTGTGACGATAAGAACACCGATCCTGTGACCAACTTGCCGGAGGGCGTTGCCGGCCCGGCGAACGACCCAATGTTCGAGATCCGCGCGTCGGCCTACGCCATTTCCCGAACACGCCGCGCGCAGTAGCTTCGGCCCGGAAAGATTGCATCGTCGCCGAGGCGGATGATGAGGCGATCAGGCAGGCCAACGCAGAGACCGCGCCACAAGTATCTGCGCTTTGCGCCCCATGCGGATACCGGTAGCAAAAGCAACAGTAAGGACGGCACGGTAGCGCCCTTGCCCGGCAAACACGCCGGGACGGTTCACAGCGTCGGTAGGGACCGATTTTGTTGCAGAACGGCGTTGCCGGTTGGGCGAACAGTGATTCCGTTGCTGTAACGTCAATGTTGCGGGGCGGGCCATGATGGGCGGCGCAATTAGGACCAAAAACAGCTTTTCTACTCGTTTGACTTCCGCTTACCTCGCTTCTCAAGAGTCGCTGCTGAACGATCTCGCGAATCTAGCGCGCTGCTAAAAACAGCATGCGCCTGCGGCGGAGGCCTATTGTCCTCTTGCCGGATTGCTTGCAGCTGTTCAGCCACCACGGGTGGGGCAACAAATTGTTCGCGAGGAGTGTGACGCAGCGCTAGTCGGAAAATGGGGAGCGGCAGCTCCGGCAAGCCCATCTAAGAAGATGATGCGAGTGGATCACAAAATTTGTAGGCATCTATAGGGCTACGACTTCAGGGCTACGACTTCGGTAAGACCGGGATTTACTCGATGTGTCAATGGTATGTGGTGCCCAGAAAAGGACTCGAACCTTCACGCCTTGCGGCGCTGCTACCTGAAAGCAGTGCGTCTACCAATTCCGCCTTCTGGGCTAAGCGTTGCGTGCTTAGAGTGCACACGGGCCGATGTCAACTTAGTTGCAAGATTCTTAGTTGCGTCTGCCGGCAGGCGTTCCGCCAGCCGGCAGACAGCCGCGGGAATTTCGTTGCGTCTGCCGACAGG
>JANOOW010000541.1:0-8057 GCA_031421555.1 Hyphomicrobiaceae bacterium
CAAAATATGCAGCAATATCAATAGGTTAGTCGGTGGCTGGGGAACTAGGATTCGAACCTAGACAGGCAGAGTCAGAGTCTGCAGTCCTACCGTTAGACGATTCCCCATGCCGGGTGCGCGTATGCGGATAACCGCTGCGCCCGAAGTTCTTAACAGTTGGCTGCTACGGCTGCAACCTCGTTTGGCCAAATGTTCTTAATCGAGTTCAGGTCGCCTCGGTGCCAAGCGGTTGAAACAGAGTTTGGAGGCTGGCTGGAATCACCCTTTGCCGGCGCAGTTCGTCGAAAAGTTCGAAGTACATGGCTTCGGTATCAACCACGTCATGGAAGCCGAACTGGCGCGCTTTCGTCATACTGCTGATCATATCGTAGCCAGAGCCGAAGACGCTGTCACCGAACTTCCACGCCACCAGCTGGTCATACGGGATCGGTTGCAAACCGTGCTCCTGCACCAGGCGATCCCATAGCGGACCCTTGTCGCGCATGGTCGCGACCAGCGAAACATGCCGCTGCGGCCCAACCTCCATATCGAAGTACCGCGCGATTGAAGGCCATAGGTTCTTCCAGCGGAAGATGTCGCCGTTGGTGATGTTGAAGGCCTGGTTGCCGCATCTGGGTTCGGTCGTCATCCAGGTCACGGCCTTGGCGAGGTGGCCGGCATCGACGCATTGATAGAGCGCGTTGTAGTTGGCCTCGGTGCCGGGGAAACTCAACGGTTGACCGAGTGCCTTCGAGACGGTGGCGTAGACCGCCAGCACGTTGACAAGGTTCATCGGATTGCCGGTTGCAAACCCGCAAATTGCGTGCGGCCGCACTGTCGACCACGTCCACGTTTTGCCGCGTTGAAGCGCTGCCACAAGGTCCTGCTGATCGTGATAAAAGTTCGGGCCGGGCCCGCGCGGATCATCCTCCTTGGCTGGCGTCTTGAAGGGGCCAACGTGGCTGCCATACCATTTGGTGCCGTGCATCAAATTGACGTGCTGCAGATCGGGCGAGGCCGGCTCGATTGCGTCGAGCAGGTTCGTCAACATGGCGATGTTCGGCGCCGTGCCTTCCGCCCACGTCGCGCGCTCGACGTAAGCGGAATAGAATACGAGCGTCACGCCGGGCGGCTTGCCGAGCTTCGCAAGCGTATCGGCCGGGTCCAGCAGATCGGCTGCAATGTGATCGTAACTGCCGGGTAGATCCGGCTTTCGCCGCGATACTGCGGTCACATCCCAATCGCCGAGCTGAAGCAGATGCCGCATCATGTTGCGGCCGACGACACCCGTGCCGCCAACGACGAGGGCGTGTTTGTGTTTCGTCATCTCAGGTCTTTGCTTTCGTCTTGGCCAGATGCCGCAACATCGCGTCGATCGCCAGGAAATACGAGTCGAGACCGAAGCCCGAGATCATGCCGACCGCGGCCTTGGCCGTGACCGAGTGCATGCCGCGCGTGTCGATGTTGGAGATGTGGATCTCGATGGCCGGCACCTTGATGCCGCGCAGGCAATCGCACAGCGAGTGACCGGCGTAGTGAAAACCGGCCGGATTGAAGAGCAAGCCGTCGATCCCGGCACGCACCGCGGCGTAGATCAAGTTGATCGCCTCGCCCTCGATGTTGCTGTAGCGAATGTCGAGCGTGATGCCGCGCCGCTTGGCTTCCGCCCGCAGCATCTCGTCGAGTTCAGCGGCCGTGGTCGTACCATAGATTTCCGGCTGGCGCTGGCCCAGCCATTCCATGTTCGCGCCTTGGATCAAAAGTAGTTTGGTCATGACCGGCTCCGTTCGTAGGCACAGATGAAACTATAGACGCCGATGGGTCCGGCGCCGGCTGATGCGAGAAGAGATGGCGGCTGCTGCCTGAACCCGGCGGCAACCTTTTCAGCATCGGCGCGCCGCACGCATTCGACAACCAGCACACCCGGCACCGAGGCATCCGGCCCCTTACGTAACTGCATTTCGTTGGTATTGCCCGGAGTCTGATTTTCGGCAGCCGTCCACACATGCACGCGGCCGATACCATCACGCTCTGTCAGCTCCCGAACGAGCGATTGAGCCGCCGTCAAATCGCGCAGGGGCTTGGTGAACCGAAGGGTGACGACATGCGACCCGCTCAACACACCGGCGACGGCTGCCACGTCGCACACCGTGCGGTTCATGTTGCGAAAATAGGTCATCGACTTGGTCGTCGCAGGCGTCGGGTTCTGCTGCCGCTCCATGTAAGCGGGTGAAGCCAGAACGGCTGCGTCGTCGACTTCGTAGTAGGTGAAGAATTGCGGTTCGCCGTCGATCGCCTCGTAGCGGCGGCCGAAGCGAAAGCCGGGAATATCGACGCGCTCGATGATGTGTTCGCGGGCGTACCAATGTTCGTAATGATCGCGCCCTTCCGGCACGCAATCGTTCCACAGGACCAGGATCGCGCTCACGAGTGTCACCCCTTCGTTTGCAGATAATGGGCGTTGTGCGCACCCAGCGCCGGTGCGGCGATCGTCTCCGGCTCAGGCGAGCGGAAGCCCTTATCGATCGGCACCGGCAGTGCCGTTATCGCAGCGCCTAGCTCGTTGGCAACCTGATGCTTGAACAATCCGCGCGCGACGAAATGCGGATCGGCCATAGCCTCCCGCAGCGTGCCAACGATCGAGCAACAACAGTCGCGGCCTTCGAACCGCCCGCGCCAGTAGTCGCTCGATTGGCTTGCGAAGATATCAGCCACACGAGCGGTGGTGGCTGCAGTATCCTTCGCGTCGTCGCGCAGGTGCGGATCGAGATCGATCAGTTCGCACAGTGTGTCCCAGAACTTCTGCTCGATCGCGGCGACGGCAATCATGCGCCGGTCGCGGGCAGGATAGAGCCGGTAGCGCGGTGTACCGCCGGTAACGAGCCCATTGGCGTTGCCGGGCCAGTCGTTCGCCGTCTGTCCGCTGCCCATGGCCCAATACATGAACGTAAACAGATTGTCGGTCATGGCGATGTCGAGGTGGCGGCCGTTGCCGGAGCGCGAACGTTCCTGCAACGCCAGCAGAATGTTCAACACCGCCGGATAGGTGCCGCCGGCAATATCGGCGATCAACGCCGGTGGAATCACTGGCGCATCGGGCGTGCCCATCGATAACGCCAACAGGCCCGCATCGCCGATGTAGTTGAGATCGTGGCCCGCTACATCGCGCTTCGGCCCGGTCTGGCCATAGCCGGTGATCGAACAATAGATGATGCGCGGGTTGATCGCCGCGACCGTCGCGTAGTCGAGGCCGAGACGCGCCATCACGCCGGGCCGAAACTGTTCGAGGATAATATCGGCGCGGGCGATCAGCGGCATCAGTCGTGCGACGTCGGATTTGCTTTTCAGATCGAGCGCAAGACTTTTCTTGCCGCGATTGAGCATCGCGAAGTTGACGCTATCTTGGCCCCAAGCAGGCGGATACGCGCGCATGTCTTCGCCAGTTCCCGGCCGCTCGATCTTGACGACCTCGGCACCAGCCTCGGCTAGAAACAGCGATGCCATCGGCCCCGGCAGGAGCGTCGAAAAATCGAGCACGAAAACTCCATCGAGCGGGCGCATCACTTGTCCTCGCGTCGTTGCGCCTTGCTGGCAAAGCTGCGGCCGATCAATTGGCGATGCACCTGGTTGGTGCCCTCCCAGATTTGCGTGATCTTGGCGTCGCGCATCAACCGTTCGACGCGGTAGTCGGAGCAGTAGCCGTAGCCACCGTGCATCTGAACGGCTTCGGTCGAGATGCGCATGGCGAGATCGGAGGCGCGCATCTTCGCCATCGAGGCTTCCAGCCCGAAATCGGTTGCGCCGCTTTCGACCAGCCCGGCCACATAGTCGAGCCAAGCTTCCGCCATTGCGAGATCCGTGGCGAGATCGGCGATGGTAAATTGATTGCCCTGGAAGTCGATCACCCGTTGGCCCGATTGCCGCCGCTCGTTCGTGTAAGCGACCATGTCCTTGAACGCCGCGTGGGCGATGCCGAGCGCGTGTGCGGCGACGCTCGGTCGCGATTTGTTCAGCGAGCCGAGCAGAAGTTTCAAGCCGTCTCCGGGATTGCCGATCAGGTTCGCGCGCGGTACGCGGGCACCGTTGAAGGCGAGCGCCGCTGTCGACGACGCGCGGTGGCCCATCTTTTCCTCGAGCCGGGTGACCTCGAAGCCAGCCGTGCCCTTCTCGAAGATCAGCACCGAGATCGCTTTCTTCGGATCGTCGATCCCGGACCACTTGCCAAACAACAGGATGAGATCGGCTACGTCGCCGCTGGAAATGAACAGCTTTGATCCATCGATCACGATGTGATCGCCGTCGGGTCGAAAGCTCGTCTTCATGCCGGTCGCGTCGGATCCGGCGCCGCTTTCCGTGATCGCTAGTGAACCGAGCCCACCGGCAGCAATCCGTGGTAGCAGCCGTCGCTTTTGCTCTTCGCTGCCGTAGTCGATCAGTGGCTTCATGCCGTGATAATTGGTGGCGTAGATGATGCCGGTCGAGGCGCACGCTTCGGAGATCACCTTCACCACTTCGAGGTACAGGCGAAACGGCATCGGAGTGCCGCCGTAGGCCTCGGGAACGAAAATCGAGTTCAGGCCAAGCGCGTTGATCGACTCGATGTTCTTCCACGGGAACTCGGCGGTGCGGTCGGCCCGCGCGGCGTTGGGCGCGATTACCCCGGCTGCCATCCGCCGCACGTTGTCGAGCACCATGCGTTCGTCATCGTTCCAATGACGGTGCCGTTCGAGCTGTTCAAACACTTTCATCAGTGGTTCATCCCCTGCCCGCCGTCGAGGTAGATGGTCTCGCCGGTGAGGAAGCCGACGTCTTCGCGGAACAAGCCGGCGACGATGCGGGCGACCTCCTCCGGTTTGCCCGCGCGGCCAACGGGCACGCGCTTCGACAGCCAGGCGCGGACTTTGTCCTTGGCGAGAAAGTCGTGGTTTAGGTCGGTCTCGATGTAGCCCGGCGCGATGTTCATTACGCGGATGTTGTCGGCCGCCCACTCGACCGCCAGGCAACGCGTGATTGCCGCAACGGCGGCTTTGGATGCGCAGTAGGCGGTGTTCTCCGGCACGCCGAGTTTGTCGAAGAACGAACCAATGTTCACGATCATGCCACCGCCGGCCGCCTTGATGTGCGGGTAGGCTTCGCGCGCAGCCACGAGCACTGACGTTGCATTCGTGCGCATGATGTTCTCGAAAGCGGCAGCCGATAGTTCGGCTGCTGGCGATGTTTCGTGCAGGCCAGCGTTGTTGACGAGCCCGACGACCGGACCTCGGGCGGCGATCGCTGCAATCGTTCGCGCTAAGGCCGCTTCATCGGTCACATCGCAGGCGTAACCGGGGCCGACCGCCGTATCTCCCGAGCGCGAGGTGCCAGCCACGTTGCAACCGCGCGCCTTGAGCTCGAGCGCGATGGCCGCGCCGATGCCGCGTTGCGCGCCGGTGACGATGATCTGGCCGTCACGCATCTTCACGTCTCCTTGGCGGCCGAGTAGCGGACGGGCACTGCGCTGAGCTCACCGCGCTTGACCATCTCGATCAACTCGCGCTTCAAGATCTTGCCGCTAGGCGTGAGCGGGAATGCATCGAGGCGCAAGAAATATTCGGGCATATCGTACTTGGAGAGCCCTTCGGCCGCCAGATGATCGAGCAATGCCGCGGGTTCGATGCCGCCGATGATGGCGATGCACACGCGTTCGCCCAGCCGTTCGTCGGCGACCGGGAAGGCGGCACATCGAGCAACAGCGGCGTGACGCAAGGCGAGCGCTTCTATCTCGGCTGGGTACATGTTGTGGCCGCCGCGGATGATGAGATCCTTCAACCGGCCTTCTATTTTGAGATTGCCATGGGCATCCAACACGCCGAGATCGCCCGACATGAACCAGCCGTCACGGTTGAAGCTCGTCTCGGTTGCATTTTGGTTGTCGAAATAGCCGAGCATCAGCGCCGCGCCGCGGCCGCCGATGTGGCCTACGGTGCCGGTCGCAACTTCGTCATCAGGGTTGGCTGGGTCGAAGACGCGAACTTCGTAGGCTGGGCCGCCGCGCCCGCAGGTGTTGACGATGGTCTCCGTCGTATCGGAGGGGTGCGTGAACTGATGCGACGAGTTTTCCGTCATGCCGTAGACATTCTGCGGCTTGATGTCCTGCGCGACGAAGGCCGCCGCAACCGTTGGCGGGATCGGGCTGCCCGCCATATAGAACACCTCGACTTTGCCGAGCCGGGCGATCCCGCGCTTTTTCTGCTCGGCCAGAATATCCATCGCGTGCGTCGGCACACCGAGCACATAGGTTGCGCCGGTGTCGATGATCCAGTCGAGCCGGGCAACATTCGGCGGTGGGTCGTCTGTGATGAACTCTGCTCCCGCCAGCAGCCATTGCGCCACGCCGACCCAGGCGATGTGATGCGACAGCGGCGACAGCGACAGGATTTTCGAATGCGGTCCATGGCCCCACTCGCGAACCAAGTCGCGCGCGTTGGCGAGCAGCGTGTTGTCCGAGTGCATGACGCACTTCGGAGCGCCGGTCGTTCCCGATGTGAAGGCGAGATAGGCGACCTTGTCGGGGTCGGTTACAGGAGCCGTAGGTCGGGTAGAGCCCCTTGGCGAGACCCGGCGATCTGAAGGCATAGCCATCGTGTCCGGCGTCCAGATTGCTTTCAGCGATGTTGCCGATTTGAGCAGCGGTGAAATGCCACCGTCGATGCCATCCGCACCCCATCCCGCGCGCGTCAACAACACCTTGCTCTGCAACCGGTCGAGCAGCTGCACGATCTCGCCGCTGGTGTAGGTGCGGTGCAGGCTCGGATTGCAGGCGATCCCGGATCGCGCGCAGGCGAGGAATAGTGCCACTGCTTCGAGTTTGTTATCGGTCCACATCGAGACGCGATCGCCGGCGGTAACGCCAGCCTCAGCTAACGCCGCTGCATTATCATCGACCCATGCGCGCATCTGCGACCATGTCAGCCGTCTCGATCCATCGCGCGCGGCAAACGCGGAAGGACGCTCCGCAGCATGCTTCGCGAGCAACCCATAAAGCGTCTCATCGCGCCACTGACCGCCCGCGTAATAGCGCTTGGCCGCCGCCGGATGATGCAGCGTCAGGAAAGGCCGCATCGTCTACTTTCCGAACTTCTTGGGGTCGGGCTTGCGGCGCTCGCCGAACGCCTTCGACAACTCCTTCGACTCCTCGGTATTGAGATAGCCGCGCAACAGCAGATCGTGCGCCATGCGAGCGAGCCCAGAGACACCCCCGTGCCGCGCACCGAAAGCGCCCTTGATCGCGGCAGCCGCAAACGGCCCGCGCTCGGCGATCTCCAGCGCCATGATGCGGGTCTCCTCTTTCAACTTGTCGTCCGGCACTACCTTATTGACGAGGCCCCACTCGAGTGCTTCGGCAGCCGTCAGCTTCGGATTGCACAGCCACATTTCCTTTGCCCGCTTGCGGCCGATCACGTCCTCCAGTACCCAGGTGCCATAACCTGCATCGAACGAGCCCATCATCGGGCCGACCTGGCGGAAAACCGCGCTCTGTTTCGCGATGGTCAGATCGCAGACCACTTGCAACACATTGCCGCCACCAACCGCGAAACCATTGACCGACGCGATCACCGGCTTTTGCAGCCGCTCGATCGACTCGTACATTTCTAGCGTTGGCAGCACACCGGCGTAGAGGTTGGTATCCTCCATGCCGTCCTTGCGGCCGCCGATGCAGAAGAACTTATCGCCTGCGCCGGTGATCACGATGACGCGCGTGCGCGTTTCGCGGCGGATCGCATTGATGCAATCGCGCATCTCGTGACACATGGTGGCGTTGAACATGTTGCCGTCGCCGGGGCGGTTCAGCGTGATGGTCCCGACCGGGCCGTCTTCCTCATAGAGGATGGTTTCGAAGGTCATGTGCGCTCCTGCTCCTGCACCGGGATTGTTAGGCAGCCATCATCGCATTGCCAAGAGCGGAGCTGGATTGCAGGTTTGGGAGAGGCCGATGCTGACGTTGCGCACTAGCCAACGAAAGCGCTTCTAGTCGTAAGCCAAGTCAGTATTCCGTCCATTATTTCCCCTTTCTCGTCATGGCCGCGCAGGCGGCCATC
>JANOOW010000542.1:0-3451 GCA_031421555.1 Hyphomicrobiaceae bacterium
CGTGCGACAATGGGAAATACGGCTCGATCCGACGCATCTGCGCTTCCGACAACCAGATCAGATCACTCATGGCAGCACCTCCTTGCGCAGCCATTGAATCAACTGTTGCCCAACTCCGCAAGCGATTTAATAGGTCCTGACCCTAGCGTTTCTAGGGCGTCCAGCGCTGTCCAACCCCCATTGGCCCGTCTGGGCGGCCCGGGAACTTGCACACGGCGATCCCTTCTCCCTGCTGCCGCAAGATTGGGGCTTTTGGCTCGATTCTCATCGCGCCCACGATGCCGCTCTGGGGTGGCCGGAAGTAGCAAAGCCAACTCCCTAGCGGGGTTCGTGCCCGCGATCGCGATGGTAGGCCGTGTGTGTGTGCGCCCTAATAATGAGAAAGCTCGACCATCAACTTCTTGTACCCGTGAACGAAGCTGGCAGGCACCCGCTCCGGTTCGGCCAGCACATTCACACGCAGTCGGCGCCGCGCCATTTCCTCTAGCAACGTGACCATCTGTAGTTCGGCAACACGCGCACCGACACAGCGGTGGATGCCATAACCGAAGGACAAGTGCCGCCGTGCATTCTCTCGGTCAACGATGATCCGGTCACCATCCTTGAAAATTGCTTCGTCGCGATTAGCAGACAGGTACCAAAGCGCGACGACATCATCCTTCAACATTTGAATGCCGTCGACCTCAGTGTCTTCGGTTACCGTGCGCCGCATGTAGGCAAGCGGTGTCTGCCAGCGGATCAGTTCCTGCACGGCATTGGGGATTAGCGAAGAGTCGGCCTCCAGCTTGGCGCGCTCGTCAGGGAACTGTGCCAGGCCGTAAGCGTATGCCGACATAGAATTGCGCGTCGTATCATTGCCGCCCACGATTAGCAGAACCAGATTGCCGATGAACTCGACCGGGTCCATTTGGCTCATTGCTTCGGATTGCAACATCACCGAGACGAGGTCGTTGCCTGGGTTGGTGACGCGCTGCTGCCACAGCTGCGCAAACGCTGCTCCCATCCCGTCCATTTCAGCATTGAACGATGCCCAACCGCCCTCGGCGACGATCGCGTCGATGTTTCCCCCAACGTCTGACCAACGCGTCAGATCGTGGCGGTCCTCCCAGGGAAAGTCGAACAGTTTGGCGAGCATGCCCGTCGTCAACTCGATCGAAACGCGCTGGACCCAGTCGAACGCTACGCCCACCGGGAGCGCATCAAGCAGCGCGGCAGTCCGATCTTGGACCTCCTGCTTCATACCCGCGATCTGGCTCGGCCCGAAAGAAGGAGCCACAGTGCGCCGCTGCTTCGCGTGGTGGGGAGGGTCCATCGAAATGAATTGTGGAAGGCGCCGCTCTTCCGGGCGTGCGCTGTTGGGCATCATCGCAAGCGTGATGCCGCCTTTCTCCCAACTCGACGAAAATATCTTGGGCAAAGCCTCAATATGGACAATCGGCTTGTAGGTTGTGACTGACCAATAGGGGCCAAATTTCGAATCTGGGACATATTGGATCGGCGCTTCGGTCCGAAGCTTCCGGAATGGCTCTTGCCAACGATCCTCGGCAAAGAGTTCGGGAATGGTCACATCGATTGGCTCGATCGGAGATGGCGAGCGAGCGAACGTTGCAGAAATTTTCATGCTACTTCTTCTCCAGACCGCCGCCAACGCTGCGCTTTAAGCTATCGGATGGCAAGGTGGCGGGTATGTCAGCTCTGGACAGAAAATCCGATGCGCGGGAAATGAACTACGACTTGGCCCGCAAGGGGGTCTTCGCGGCGAACTGATATGTGGTGGTTGGATGAGCCCACAAGCACTCCGCGAACTAAATCGCGCCCATAGTCATCGGCGGCAATGGTTACCTGCTTACCCTCAAGCTCGGTGTCCTGCGTCGCAATCGTGCCCGCCAAGGGGTCGCTTGCCCGTGCAATGTCAAGCGCGGCCTCGCGGCTTAGCCCCGAACGGTCGCCGTGACCGATGGCACTTACCCTCTCCATCCAGTCAGGCGCGTGAGGCACACTTTCGTACAGGCTCGACGACGGCGGAAAAGCGGACCGCATGAACCACAGGTTATAGTAGGCGTTGGCGTCCGCTAGCCCAGCCAAATCACCTGTCAGAAACCGACGCCCATCCGCAAGCTGATCGGAGAGCAGCGCGATGTGGGCGCGCATCTGCGCCTCCATGTGAGGAACCGCCGCTTGCATCGTGGCAGGGTCAAACGAACGCCCGGAAAGTGCCGTGCGATCTTTGATGAATGCGGCCGGTACCTTGTCACCCAGCCCCCCGAAAATGATCGCAACCGCGGCCTGGAAAACCGCGCGGTCCGACCACATCGCGTTGGCGTACGCTAATCCGCGATCGCCTTGGGGAAACAACGTGGGCTCTGGATAGCGCCGCTCAAGTTCTCGGACAATTAGCTGGCTGTCGCAGTAAACATCCGCGCCGATCTGCATTACCGGGATTCTGCGATAGCCCCCCGTCAGTGCCACAAGATCAGGCTTCGGCATGATGACGGGCTGATCTACAGCAGCCCAAGCTAGCTTCTTGATGCCGAGGCAGACTCGAACCTTCTCTGAAAAGGGCGAACTGTCGTACTGGTGAAACAGAATGTCAGGCATTTAACGTCTCCAGTCGGGCGGTCCGATCACCCGTGATCTTTTCGACAGCAGCGGTCAATTCTGGGTCAACGTGAGGCGCTGAACCGTCGCCGACGTGGATCTGAAGGAACGTCCGGATATGAGAACATTTGAGGGGCTTTGGAACGGCAAGTCTGGGGCGCAAAGCAGACATCAGAGAATCCGCAGCTCACGCCGGGTAGTCCACGGCTGCCCCCCGGATCATGGCAAAACACAGGACGGCAAGCCTTGAGGTCAATCATAGCGCCCGTCGTTGGATGACCTCCGCCGCCGCGATCAGCTTCGATGAGTCCTCGGCGGCATCGCGAATCAGTTGGAGCCGCTCCGGCACGAGGCCGGTGTGTCGACGGAGCGCGGTCGCGCTGGCGTCCTCCATCGCCGCCCCCGCGACCGCGAGCAGGTATTCAATGAGGTCATCGTTGTGGTCCATGGGGATGCACACAGCCGCAAAGTTAGCAGCCAGTCCAGCCGCAGCTTTCAGGAATTGCGACGCGGTGCGAGCAGCTCGCTTGCGTCGATGTCGAAAGGCGCTGCCAGCTTCTCAACGACCGAAACAGTCGGATTCCGTTTCCCGCGCTCGATGTCACTGACGTAGGTGCGGTGGATGCCGGCGCGGTCGGCGTAGGGTGCTGTCAGTCTAACCGCAACTCGTCTCTGACCGGCGCGGCTGTCCTCTGGTCACGCTCCCTCAGCTCATGAGCGACTGCCACTCGGCAAGGGCTGCCGAGCGGCGGGTCTTGAAGGTCTCTCGATCTACGAGGTGGCGTTCCTGGTTGAAGTGGTTGTGCATGCTGGCGTGGACGGATGCGAACTTCTGTAAGCTCTTCATCTGTCG
>JANOOW010000543.1:0-5568 GCA_031421555.1 Hyphomicrobiaceae bacterium
GTGGGAGCGGCTGGCAACCGGGGGCGGTCAGATCCGCGAGCTGACCCAGCGTCTCGTGCCCGGCTTCGAGCCGGAGCTTCTCAAGCATCATATCGATGCCATGCGGCGGCGTTCGGAGTTTCGCCTGGGTGACTCGCTGGCCGGCTTGCTCGGTACCGATCACCAATTCGAAACGCTCAGTCCGGAGATACTGAAACAATATGTTTGTTCCGGCGCGACGCACTTGACGGAACCGGGTGTTGACCAGGCCGGTGTCTATTCGGATGTTGTAAAACAGGCGGACCTTTACTTTCACGCCAAGGAATTCTCGTTTCCAACCGTGATCGTCGATACGCCCGGCACCAACGATCCATTCTTGGTGCGCGACGAGATCACCCGGCGCGCGTTGGAGGCAGCCGATATCTACATCGTGGTGCTGACGGCGCGCCAAGCCTTATCCACCTCCGATCTGGCGATGTTGCGCATTTTGCGCGGACTGCACAAGGATCGCATCGCAATCTTCATCAATCGCATCGATGAGCTGGGCGACGTCATTCGCGACACGCCGGAAATTGTCGAGCACGTGCGTCAGGGACTGCAGCGCGAGTTCGAGCGCAGCGACATTCCGGTCGTGGCTGGCAGCGCGATGTGGGCGCTGACGGCGATCGGCGGCGCTGAACCCGAAATTCGCCGTCAGCTGTCGGCGCGCGCCAAAGCCTACGCAACCCACCTCGGCTTGCCGATCGGCACGTTGACACCGGTCGATGCAGCAACGCCGGCCGCTCCCACCGATCAAGCGGCAAAGGCGCTCATGCAGTGCTCTGGATTGCCGGAGTTGTGCACGGTACTCGCCGGCCTCACGATGCGTAGCCATGCCGGTCATGTCTTGAAGCAGATCGCCAACTCGCTATCGGAACTGACGCAAGTAAGCCTGACGTCGGCGAAGCACGAGATCAGGATCCTCGGGCACGAAGGCAAGACGGAAGAACTGCGCCACGTCCAAGGTGCCGAAGAATTGCGGCTTATAAAGGCTGAGGTGCGCGACAACGAACAGCTCACGCTCACGCTGCACGGTCTGCTGATCGACCTGCAAACGCGCACCGACCAGACCATCGACGACCAGTGCGCACGGGCCGTCGAAACGTTGGAGGAGATCGTTCACGACTTCTCCGAGGTGGAAGGTTCGAAGCTCGTGGAGATGATCGAGGCGGGTAACCAGCAGCGCGTCTGGACCTGTGACACGTCGCATCTGCGGCGCATGATCGAACGCTCGTTCGTGCATCTCTACCGCGAAACCGAGAAGAGCATCGCCGAGCACGAGGCTTTCATCTTTCCAAAGCTACGTGATCTCCTCGAGCAGCAGTTGCCGTCCGATCAGCAGCCGCCGGCCGCGCTGCGCGCGCCTGGGGAACGCGAGTTGCCCTCGTTGAGTGCGCTTGGCCAAACGGTCGCGCTCGATCTGGCAGTACCCTGGTGGAAGCGGTGGTGGAGCAACCGTCGCAGTCCAGCCGAACAACACCGCGAACTGGATCGCGTCATCCGCCAGGAGTTTTATCCGATCGTCCACATGCTGGTGAAGTCGGCACGTTCCCGCCTCAAGAGCCAACAAGCACGCGTGCTGCAAAACTCGTCGATGGTGTATTTGAGCCTGGTCGATCTTTTGCAGGAGCAAAGCCGCGACCGCCTGAGCCGGACGCGCGAACTCATGACGGAGCGTTCGGCGGTCAGCCACGGCGAGCGCGAACGCGTCCGTGCCCAACGGATCGCCGAACTGGAGCGCAACACCGCGATCGCGACGCAAGTCGCCCGCCGCCTGGAGGAGATCGAGCGCAGTTGGGAGCCGCAGCATAACTGATCACGTTTGACCGCCATCCCGGAAGCCATCACCCGTCATCCCGCCGGCTCGCGCCCGGCGTTAGCGCTCGCTTGGCCGGGATGACGGAATGTGAGAACGTACCGGCATGTCACCCACACCCACCTTCCCGGCGAGCCAGATCGAGCCTTTCATTGCGGCGCTGTTCCAGTCGCAGGGCATCCCCGCAGCCGATGCCAATCGCGTGGCTGCCTGCCTCGTTCAGGCCGACCTGCGCGGCGTCTCTTCGCACGGTGTCGGCCGCGTGCCGATTTATCTCGACCGCTTGCGCAAGGGTCTGATCAACCCGCGGCCAGACATGAAAGTCGAGCGGGCGATGACCGTCGGCGCGCGTGTCGATGGCGATAACGGACTGGGCTTCCTGACCGGCACCAAGGCGATGCAGGTGGCGATCGACATCGCGCACGAGCACGGCGCCGGCTTCGTGACGGCCTATCACAGCAATCATTTCGGCATGGCGGCGAGCTATCTGCTGCAGGCGCTCGACGCTGGCCTTGCCGCGTTCGCATTCACCAACGCTTCGCCCGCCATGCCGGTGTGGGGCGGACGCTCGCCATTCCTCGGCACCAGCCCCTTCGCTTTCGTCGCGCCCGGCGGCCCGCATAGCCCGCCGGTGATGCTCGACATGGCGATGTCGGTCGTCGCACGCGGCAAGGTGCGGCGCGCGATGCAGCGTGGCGAGGCGATCCCGCCCGGTTGGGCGCTTGACAGCGAAGGCCGCGCCACCACCGATGCCAAGGCTGGATACGAGGGCGTGGTGTTGCCCGTCGGCGGCGTAAAAGGATCCGGCTTATCGCTGGTTCTCGAAGTCCTGGCCGGCGTGATGTCGGGCGCCAACTTTGGCGGCAAGGTGCGCAACCAGTACTTCGACTTCGACGAGCCGGCCAACGTCGGCCACTGCTTCATCGCCATGCGGCCAGACATGTTCGTCGGCCCGGACGACTACAAGCAACGCATGGACCAGTTGAGCCAACGCGCCAAGGCTACCCAGAAGGCCGAGGGGTTCGACGAGATCCTGCTGCCCGGCGAGCCCGAAACGCGCATCGCGGCGCGCCGGGGCCGCGATGGTATTCCGCTCGATGCGCAGGAATTACGCGACCTCGTGACCGAAGCGGATCGCTGCGGCGTCGCCGCGCCCGAAGGCTTCCGGCAGCCTAGCTGAGCGGGTCGTTACTCGCTCTTGCGCCGCATGAGAAATGCCAAGCGCTCGAACAGATGCACGTCCTGCTCGTTTTTCAGCAACGCGCCGGCGAGCGGCGGAATCACCTTTCGCGGGTCGCTCTCACGCAGGGTCTCAGGCGAGATGTCCTCGTTGAGAAGCAACTTGATCCAGTCGAGCAATTCCGATGTCGACGGCTTCTTCTTCAGGCCCGGCACCTCGCGCAACTCATAGAACACTGTGAGCGCTTCCTTGACGAGTCGCCCCTTCAGCCCCGGGAAGTGCACCTCGACGATGTCGCGCATGGTCTCGGCATCGGGAAACTTGATGTAGTGGAAGAAGCAGCGGCGCAGGAACGCGTCCGGCAATTCCTTCTCGTTGTTGGAAGTGATCAGCACCACCGGCCGCACCTTGGCCTTGATCGTTTCGCCGGTCTCGTAGACGAAGAACTCCATGCGATCGAGTTCCTGCAGCAGGTCGTTTGGAAACTCGATGTCGGCTTTGTCGATTTCGTCGATCAGTAGAACGGGCCGGGCGGGCGCGTCGAATGCCTCCCACAGCTTGCCGCGCTTGATATAGTTGCGGATGTCTTGAACCCGGGCATCGCCGAGTTGGCTGTCGCGCAGGCGTGAAACGGCGTCGTACTCGTAAAGCCCCTGTTGCGCCTTCGTCGTCGACTTGACGTGCCACTCGATCAGCGGGCAGCCGAGCGCTTTCGCCACTTCCTGGGCCAGCACCGTCTTGCCGGTACCGGGCTCTCCCTTGATCAGCAGCGGGCGTTGCAGCGTGACGGCAGCGTTGACCGCAATCTTCAGGTCTTCCGTTGCAACGTACTGCTTCGTGCCTTGGAATTTAGCCGTCACATCGAACCCCTTCACGACATCCGCGAGCGGCAACTCTTAAGGGCAGGGCGGGCGTTGCGGCAAGCCTTGTTTGCTTCGTCTGTTGCCGGAGTGATAAGGGCGGCGCAGAAGCCGGTAGCGGCGCGGCGCCGTGAAGTTGTAGCAGAGCTTAGATTTACTTTTCGGTCGCTGCACTACTGCCTCATGATAACCACATGCGAAGATTGCAAACCCGTTGAGTATAACACTTGGAGTTGAGGCCGCGCGTGTGCCCCGCTAAGCACGTTCTAGTTGTGCTCATTGGCGTTCATGTACACTCTTCCCTCTTCTTTTAGACGAATGTCTAGTAACAGCTTGACTTGCAATAACAGGAACTTAAAAGGAGCGGCGACATCGAGCCGGGCGTCAACGCCGGCGGAGCACGAATGATCTCGGAGGCCGTTGTGGGCCAAAAAGAACGTCAGCCAGCCTCCAAATCTACCCCTAAGCCCTTATCCAAGACGGCGGCGCTGGAGCCTCCAGTCAAGGATCTCGCGAAGTCGAAGCGGTCACCGGCGGCGATTGTGCTGGCGGACGACTATCGCCCGTCCGACAGCGAGCCGTTCATGAGCGTGCAGCATCGGATCTATTTCCGCCGCAAGTTGGTCGCGTGGAAGGACGAGATCATCCGTCAGACACGCGAAACGGTGCAAGGGCTGAACGAAGACAGTTCGCAGTTTGCGGACATCGCCGATCGTGCGACTTCCGAGAGCGATCGGGCGCTCGAGTTGCGCGCGCGCGACCGGCAACGCAAGTTGGTCGCGAAGATCGATGCCGCGATCGCACGAATCGAGGACGGTAGTTACGGTTATTGCGATGAAACTGGCGAGCCGATCGGCCTGCGCCGTCTCGAAGCGCGGCCTATCGCGACGCTCAGCCTCGAAGCGCAAGAGCGTCATGAACGGCGCGAGCGCGTGTTCCGCGCCGACTAGCGTTGCGTTTTTAGCGCTAGAAGCGATCGATCAAGTTCGAATTCAATAGCCGCCGGTGGAAGGCTAGTATCTGCTTGCGCTGCGCGCAACCATGATAGCGGCCGTTACAGACGAGCATAAGCCGGCGCCGCTCTTGGTAGCTCTCGGGCATCGGCAAGCCCGCTGCTTCCAGCACAGCGACGCCCAAGTACGGCACATCCATCAAGTCGACTTCGGGCAGCGGGATAGGCTTGTAGCCAACGCCATCCAGTGAGTAATAGGTCTCGAAGGCAGCCGGGTGCCGCTCCATCGACAGCGTGCCCTGACCATCCAGCCCGAGTAGACGCCGCGTGATGTGTGGGTGGTGGTCGCCGTAGTTGACGATCAAGAATCGCTCAGCGGGAAAGCGCCGCGCGAGTTCGCCCTTGAGATAGCGGTAATCTTTCGCGGCCATCCCCAGGCGACGCAGGTATTCGTGCACCTCTGGATCGGTGCCGGTGCCGCCGCCTGTCACCGTCTCGTTCGGCTCGTAAGTGAAGTTATATTCGGCGTGCGAGGCTTGCGTCTGAATATACATGAACATCGGCTGCAATGGCTTGTCCTGCCGGTGCCGTCCGATCTCGCCGAGCGCGGTGTCATAGTAGAATCGGTCGCGCTCATTTTGCCGCTTTGCATTCTGATCCATGTCGTCGATTACCTCCTGCGCTTGACCGGCGCGAGCCGGCTGGTGCTGACCGGCGGCGTGGCGCTGAACGCCGTCGGCAA
>JANOOW010000544.1:0-9766 GCA_031421555.1 Hyphomicrobiaceae bacterium
CAGGCGCCTTCTTCGGCGACGGTATGGGTCGCATAGCCGCCGCCGTTGACCAGCGCCATGACCGCATCGCCAACCTTGAACCGGTTGGTGCCTGATCCCGCCGCCTCGACGTGACCGGCAATCTCGAGCCCAGGAATGGGCGAATGGCCCTTGGGCGCGGGATAAAGTCCCTTGCGCTGCTGCACGTCCGGTCGATTGACGCCGCACGCGACGTTGCGGACGAGCAGCTGGCCGGGACCCGGCACCGGCCTCGGCATCTCACGGGCCACGAGCACCTCGGGTCCGCCTTTGCCGGCGATTTCGACGGCGGTCATGGTTTGGCTGGAACTGGACATCGGCGCATACTCCGGTCTGAAATGGGCTGAACGACACATGCCCGAGGCAGGCGCCACATACAAGTAGAGGAGTTGATTCAATGGACTGGGATGATGTGAGACCAAAGCCGGAAAGCAGGGTCACGCTCGGCGATAATCTAACCGCGCTTTCGGTCGCCGATCTCAAGTACCGCATGGCGGCATGCGAGAGCGAGATCGATCGTCTGCGCGCGGAAATCACGAAACGCCAGGCACACGAGCAGGCGGCAAGCCAGATCTTCAAAAGTAAATCATGAGGCCGCCGTCACTGGAGGCGTGCGTAGGGTTTCGTTGTCCATTCACACTTTGTTAGTGATCTTCGTTTAGTTCTACCGTCATCCAGACCTCTGGATACGGAGCAGCCAAGGCTGCTCACCATTACGCCTCCCTGTTGACTTTCGAGCCGCTCACCCGAGCGGCTTCTTTTTTGGGTACAACGTTTGCACGTGCCCTCAAATATTCCTATTCTGGGACGACTTGTTAACCGTCGGCTGCCAGAGTGGACGTCGATCCTAAAGTTTCCGGTAGCGTCGAGTTGGCGAGTTGGTAAGTGTCATGAACAGTGGTTCAAGTGTGTTCGGTGCCCGCAACAGCGGGGCGGTAACCGTCTCGTTTGGCGAGAGGTTCGCAAACTCAGAGCAATTCGATTTGGAGTTCAAGGAAGGCATGGCCCTCGTTGAACGCACCGCCGCCTATTTGGATGGCGAGGGGCGCCGGGACGCCAAGCAATTGAAGCCGCCGCTGTCCGTGACATATGCCACCGAGAGCATGCGGCTGACGACGCGGCTTCTTGAGCTTGCGTCTTGGCTGCTGGTGCGGCGCGGCCTCAAGGATGGCGATTTGACGCCAGCGGAAGCTGCCAAAAAGCGGGATCGGATCAAGCTACGCCCGTTCGGCCGGCCATCGCATATTCAAACTTTCGAGCTTTTGCCCGCAGGTTTGCGAGCTTTGATCGAGGAAAGCTTCGGCTTGAACGACCGGATCATGCAGATTGATAGGGCGATCGAGAGACCAGCGGAAGCTGTGATCGCAAACCCGGTCGCCGCCCAAATGGCGCAGCTTCAGACCGCATTTGCGGCATCCGCGCGGCGTTGATCCCCGTAGGCGGATTAGCGGAGCGTAACCGGCCGCGACAACGACCAGTCAAGCGGCGGATCGCGGTACAATTCGCGAAGCCGCTAGCGCACCCTGCGATGCGTGGTGCATAGAAAAACTGGAAGGCTGGGCGCGGCGTGGATACCCACCTCGTATCAAAACAGGCCTTCGAACTTCTTCTTGAATCGCGACAGACGGCCGCCACGATCCATCAGGCGCTGATCGCCACCGGTCCAGGCCGGGTGGGTCGAAGGATCGATATCGAGCGCGAGCGTATCACCCTCTTTGCCGTACGTGGAATAGGTCATGAAGTGCGTGCCATCGGTCAGCAGCACCTTGATCTGGTGATAATCGGGATGGACGTCGGCGTCTTTCTTCATCGTCTCAATCTTTCGAGCTAATCGTCGCCATGATCCAGCGCACACGCGCAGATGCGGACCGGCCAACCGTGTCGGTGAATGCAGCTTGTGGGCTGAATACTGGAAAGATCGCTCCAGCACAAGCGTCTGTTGGCTTATCGCGGCCTTTGTAATACAGGCCGGCTGGTGTTAACGGGCCAAGAGCGGCTCTCCGGCTATGTATCGGCGACGAGTTGCTTCAGATGAGGCTTTCCACAATGGCAGGGCAGGACGATTACCTGGCGAAACTGACCGGGGGCGCAAGGGGCGTTGCCTCCCGATTGGCGCGTGCCGTTACAACCTTCGCGCGCGCCGCTTGGCCGATTGCCAAGCTCATCATCCGGCGCGTGTTCGAAGTTCTGTTCGCCTTGATCCTGATCTTCGAAGAGTGGGGCTGGCGGCCGCTTGCGGCTTGGATCGCCCGTCTTGCCCGGTTTCCCTTCGTTGCACACGCGGAAGCTTTCATCGCGGGGCTGCCGCCCTACGGTGCGCTAATCGCATTCTCCGCGCCTTCAATACTGATTCTGCCGTTGAAGCTGGTGGCACTTTATCTCATCGCGGCTGGGCATGCTTTCAGCGCCGCGCTGCTGTTTCTTGGCGCCAAGGTTGCCGGCACCGCTATTCTGGCCCGGCTTTATACGTTGACGCAGCCGAAGCTGATGCAAATCGGCTGGTTTGCGCGCGCGCATGATTGGTTCATGCCCTGGAAGGACCGCATGTTCGCCGCCATTCGCGCGTCCTGGGCATGGCGCTACGCGCGCATCGTAAAGTACCGGGTGGGCCAAGCCGTGCGCACACGATGGGTCGAGGTGCGGCCAACCCTGGTGGCGTACAAGGCCCGTCTTGTGCGGCAAGGGCGCGGCGCTCTTGATCGGGCGCGGGCTTGGTTGGCAGGCAGAACTCTTTAACCGGCAAATTCGGATCGTCTGTAGCCTTGCAAGTAAAGTAGCGCCGTCAGATCTCCGTGCGTGATGCTAGCTGCGGCTTCAGCCGCGACGATCGGCTTGGCGCGAAACGCAACGCCAAGACCGGCGGATTGCACCATCGCAAGGTCATTGGCGCCATCACCTACGGCCAACGTCGCATCGGCCGGCAGCGCGAGCGTCTGGCTCAGCCGTTGCAGCGTGGCGAGCTTGGCCTCCCGTCCAAGGATCGGACCGGTGACACTCCCCGTCAGTTTTCCATCTGCGATGGTCAGCGTGTTCGAATGGTGTTCGTCGAAGCCCACGGACTTGGCAACCCGGCTCGTAAAAAAGGTGAAGCCGCCGGACACCAGGGCGGTTCGCGCGCCATTCGATTTCATCGTCGCGACGAGCGTACGCGCGCCTGGCATTAGCGTTATCCGGTCACAGAACACACGTTCGAGTGCCGCCTCCTCGAGACCCGTCAACAGCGCGAGCCGCTCTAGCAGCGCCGCTTCGAACTTTAGTTCACCACGCATGGCCCGCTCGGTAATTGCGGCAACCTTTTCCTTGATGCCCAGGACGCCGGCCATTTCGTCGATGCACTCTTGCTGGATGATCGTCGAGTCCATGTCGGCGACGAGGAGTTTCTTGCGCCGTTTGCCGATCTCGTCCGCCACGATATTGACATCGAGGGTGACGCCGTTGAGGGCGGTCGCGACCGTGCTTCTCAATTCAACCAACTGACCCGCTTCGTCTTCGCTCAGAAACCGGGCTTGCCAGGCTTCCGCTGGATGCAGCCAATCGAAACTCAACCGTTGGGCTTCCGGGATCGCCGACCATGCACGTGCCACGGTGAAATCGCTCAGCGAGGGGCGGTCGGGAGGGCTCGTCAGAACGAGAGCGTAGCTGCGCTTCATTTGTGCTCGATTGGTCCTAGTGATTCAGCCTTAAGCCTTGCTAAAGGGTGCCGATGAAGCACCCCCGCGCCGTCTTTATCGCCGGGCCGACCGCCAGCGGCAAGTCGGCACTGGCACTGTCGCTAGCCGAACATATTGGCCGCGCGGTGATCATCAATGCCGATAGCATGCAGGTTTACGGCGACTTGCGAATACTGACCGCGCGACCGTCGGTCGGGGACGAGGCGCGCGCGCCGCATCGGCTGTTCGGACATGTGCCAGGCACAAGAGCCTACTCCGTCGCGGCTTTCATCTCCGATTGCCGGTTGGCACTAGATGAGGCGCGCGCCGCAAATGCGGTGGCGATCATCGCCGGCGGCACCGGCCTTTACTTCAAGGCGCTTCTCGAGGGTCTCTCGCCGATCCCACCCATCCCCGATGACATCAGGCGGCATTGCCGCAGCGAAGCCGGGCGCGTCGGGTCGGTGGAGCTTCATGCGGTGTTGGCGGCAATCGATCCCTTGATGGCGACCCGGCTGCAGCCAACCGATACGCAGCGGATCACGCGCGCTTTGGAGGTGATGCTGGCGACCGGAAAATCTTTGAGTGCGTGGCAGCAAGTCCCAGGCGTTCCGCTGATCGAGCCATCGCAGATCGCTCGTTTCGTGCTGATGCCTGAGCGCGAAACCATGATGGCGCGATGCGATGCGCGGTTTGATGCGATGATCCAGGACAACGTGTTGGAGGAAGTCGCCCGCCTGCGCGACTTGGAACTCGGTAGCGATCTACCCGTGATGCGGGTGCTTGGGTTGAGGCCGTTGATCGGTCACATTGAGCGCAGACTGCCGCTGGACGCGGCCATCAGCCGGGCCAAAGCCGAGACGCGGCAATTCGCAAAGCGACAAGTAACTTGGCTCAAACGACATATGATTTCGTGGAAGAGTTTTTCCACGCAAGATTCAAAACGAAATTTAGGTCAGATCATTGCATTAATTGATTTTTGAAGGTGTACAGTGCATCGCAACCTGCAAGTGCGATCTCGAGATTGCATCGCATAATTGGACAGTTCTAGGATATACAACATGGCACGCACGATGACGGGCGCCGAAATGGTGATCACCGCCCTGCAAGAGCAAGGTGTCGATTTTATCTTTGGCTATCCCGGCGGAGCCGTCCTTCCGATTTACGATGAGATTTTCCAGCAGGAGAAGGTCAAGCACATACTTGTGCGCCAGGAGGGCGGCGCCGTGCACGCGGCCGAAGGTTATGCCCGCTCTACCGGCAAGGTCGGCGTGGTGCTCGTGACGTCGGGCCCCGGGGCAACCAACGCCGTGACCGGGCTCACCGACGCGCTGATGGATTCGATCCCGGTAGTCTGCATCACCGGCCAGGTGCCAACGCATTTGATCGGTTCGGACGCGTTCCAGGAGTGCGATACGGTCGGCATTACGCGCTCGTGCACCAAGCACAACTGGCTCGTAAAAGACGTGAACGATCTGGCGCGGATTATCCACGAGGCGTTCCAAGTCGCGCGCAGCGGCCGTCCTGGACCGGTGGTGATCGACATCCCGAAGGACGTGCAGTTCGCGACCGGCAACTACACGGGTCCGTCCGGCGTGCAGCACAAGACATACAAGCCGCGTCTCAAACCTGAGATGGAAGGCGTGATGCAGGCGATCGAGTTGATGGCGACCGCCAAGAAGCCGCTGTTCTATACGGGCGGCGGCGTGATCAATTCCGGTCCGAAGGCCAGCCAGCTGTTGCGCGAACTGGTGCGGCTGACCGGTTTCCCGATCACCTCGACGCTGATGGGTCTTGGCGCCTATCCAGCCTCCGATAGGCAGTGGCTGGGCATGCTCGGCATGCACGGCACCTACGAGGCCAATTGGGCGATGCACGACTGCGACGTGATGATCAACATCGGTGCGCGGTTCGATGACCGCATCACCGGACGCCTCAGCGGTTTTGCGCCCAACAGCCGGAAGATCCACGTCGATATCGATCCATCGTCGATCAACAAGAACGTGCGCGTCGACGTACCGATCATCGGTGACGTGACTTACGTTCTCGAAGAGATGCTCAAGGCTTGGAAGTCGCGTGCGCCGCAGTTGGACAAGGCCGCGCACAAGGGCTGGTGGAAGCAGGTCGATACCTGGCGCGCCAAGAAATCGCTCGCCTACAAACCGACGAAAGATGTCATCATGCCGCAGTACGCAGTGCAGCGGCTGTATGAGCTGACCAAGGATCGCGACACCTACATCACCACCGAAGTCGGCCAGCATCAGATGTGGGCGGCTCAGTTCTATCACTTCGAGGAACCGAACCGCTGGATGACCTCGGGCGGGCTCGGCACCATGGGCTACGGGCTGCCGGCGGCGATCGGCGTGCAGATCGCGCACCCGAAGTCACTCGTCATAGATATCGCCGGCGACGCCTCGATCCTTATGAACATCCAGGAGATGTCGACGGCGATCCAATACCGCTTGCCGGTGAAGATCTTCATCTTGAACAACCAGTACATGGGGATGGTGCGCCAATGGCAGCAATTGCTGCACGGCAATCGTTATTCCGAGAGCTACACCGAAGCACTGCCCGATTTTGTCAAGCTCGCGGAAGCCTACGGCGGCGTCGGCATGCGCTGTGACAACCCGGCCGACCTCGACGATGCGATCAGGGAGATGATCGACGTGAAAGCGCCGGTGATCTTCGATTGCCGCGTGACGCAGCTCGCCAACTGTTTTCCGATGATCCCGTCGGGCAAGGCACACAACGAGATGATTCTGGGCGAGGACACGACCGACGAGAACATCGGCAAGGCGATCAGCAAGGAAGGCAAGATGCTGGTTTGATGCAGTGCGGAAGCGTTACGCATCGACAGTTGAAAGGGTGATCCGATGACAGTTGATTTTCGAGGTCGCTTGGCGTGGGCGGTGCTGCCCGTTCTGCTCCTGGCAGCAACACCCTCGTTCGCCCAATCCAAATTGTGGGATCAGACAGCCAACATCAAGTCGTCCGCGCTGCATCTGGCCGGATTGCAGCAGGCCAAGGGCGCGCTCGGCACGTACGAGTTCATCGCCAATTGTTACAAAACGCACGAGTTGAACTCGAAGTACGGCGCGGCACTCGAGGGTTGCCTCGTGCAGGACTACATCCACTCGAAAGTGACAGCGGCGGTGTACGCCAAACTGCCCGTCGCCGAGCGCGAGCGAATGAGTTTGCCGGATCCCCATGAGATGGTGGACACGATGTTGAAGCGCGTCGGCGGAGCGATGGGCAACTACAAAATCGCCGAGGCCGACGCCCGCAAGTTCGTCGCGGCTGTCGAGGCGGTCGGCATACCGGCGTTCGCCAAAGCCCGTTTCCAGAAGGTCGAGTAAGGCCCATAGACTTTTGTTTCGACGTGATTATGATGTCTTACTTCGGTCTTACCCAGCTGGAGGCTTCAGTGATTTCTACGAAACTATCGAGCAAGGGACAGGTCATCATTCCGAAAGAGGTGCGCGATGCGCATGGCTGGAAGGAGGGTACCGAGTTCGTTGTGGAAACTACCGCAAATGGCGTCTTGCTGAGACCCAAGCGCGTGTTCAAACGGACAACCATCGAAGATGTCGTCGGCTCCGCAGGTTACAAAGGACGCAGACGATCCATCAAGGAGATGGATGAAGCAATCATGGCCGAAGCGGTACGGCGTTATAAGCGTGCTATTGGCAAATGATCGCGATCGATACGAACATCATCGTGCGTACTATCGTCGATGATGATGCAGCTCAGGTGGCGAGGGCCAAGGTTCTTCTTGCACAGGGGAATCTATTTGTTTCGACCACGGTTTTGCTCGAGACGGAATGGGTTCTGCGCGCGCTGTATGGGCTATCTAGGCCCAAGCTAGCTGATGTTCTGGAAAGGTTTTGCGGTCTTGATGGTATCAATGTGGACGATGCCGAGCAGGTCGGCCGCGCCTTGATTGCTTACCGTGCCGGCGCTGATTTCGCCGATATCATGCATGTTCTGGAGTGCGAAAGCGCGGGTATTTCGCTGTTCGCAACCTTCGACGCGGGGATGCGCAAAGAATTGCGTGGCCTGTCAAAATCTGTGACCATCGTCGCCCCCTAGGGGCAGGACCAAGCACTATGAAGCTCGTCATCGGCAACAAGGTCTACTCGTCGTGGTCGCTGAGGCCATGGATCATAATGCAGGCGTTCGCCATTCCGTTCGAGGAGGCGGTTGTGCAGTTGCGCGAAACCGGCACGCGCGATCGCATCCTCGCGCACTCGCCCTCGGGTAAGGTACCCGCGCTCATCGACGGCGGCGTGACGGTGTGGGACAGCCTCGCCATCATGGAGTATTTGGCCGACAGGTTTCCGAGCCACGCCATTTGGCCGAAGGATCGCATTGCGCGCGCGCATGCACGCTGCGTATCGGCCGAGATGCACTCGGGGTTCACAGCCCTGCGTACTGCCTGTTCGATGAACGTTACCCGCCGCTTCAAGGCGCGCGACCGGGGCGAGGCCGTGGCAGCCGACGTGGCCCGAATCACCGCGATCTGGCGCGAAGCCCGCGAGACGTTCGGCGCCAGCACCGGCAAGCCATTCCTCTATGGCGACTTTTCAGCCGCCGATGGCATGTATGCCCCTGTCGTCACGCGCTTCCACACCTACTCAATCGATGCCGACCCGGTCAGCCAAGCCTACATGGACGCTGTTTTGAGTCACCCGGCTTACGCGGCTTGGCTGGCTGGCGCAGTCTCCGAGACATGGGGTCTCGACAACGGCGAGGATGCTGAAACCGTCATCGAAGATTTGCGCGCAAAGAAAGCTTGAGAAATGACACAGACCCAAAAGCAGTCGCACTACTCCGATCCGCCCGCCAACGTCGAAAGTGTGCAGCGTACGCTCTCCGTGCTGGTCGACAACGAGCCGGGGATTTTGGCGCGCGTCGTCAACCTGTTCACCGCGCGCGGCTACAATATCGATTCACTCACGGTAACGGAAACCGAGCACGAGAAGCATCTGTCCCGCATCACTCTGATTACGCGCGGTACGCCAGCGACAATCGAGCAAATCAAGCATCAGCTCGAGCGCATGGTTCTCGTGCATCGCGTCGTCGATCTGACGCTGCTGGGTGATCCGCTGGAGCGTGAACTCGCTCTGATCAAGGTTGCCGGCAAGGGCAACGATCGCATCGAGGCGCTTCGTCTCGCCGAAATCTTTCGCGCCAACGTGATTGACGCCTCGACCGATCACTTCGTGTTCGAATTGACCGGACGGACCAGTAAGATCGAGCAGTTCATCGCGATCATGACGGCGCTGGGTCTGGTCGAGGTATCCCGCACCGGCATTGCTGCGATGGGCCGCGGCCAGACAGCGATGTGAGCCGCTGAGGTGCTCACGCTTCGCCATCGGTGACGGGTTTATGCCGTGAGCGGGTGACGAAGCTGTAGAGCTTCGGTCCGAACAAGGCGAGAGCCGCAAATAAGAGCAGGGTCGCCGATAACGGTCGCGTGAAAAGTACCGTCCAATCGCCCGCCGATATGGTCATGGCTTGCCGCAGGTTCTGCTCGGCCAGTGGGCCCAGAATCATGCCGATGATCACCGGGGCGGTGGGAAAATCGTAGCGGCGCATAAGGTAGCCAAAGCCGCCGACCGCATAAAGCAGCAGGAGATCGACGATCGACTGTGTAATGCCGTAGGTGCCAATCGTCGCGAAAACGAGAATACCGGCATAGAGCAGCGGTGCCGGGATCAAAAGCATCTTCACCCATATGGCAATCATCGGTAAGTTGAGGATCAGCAGCATGACATTGCCAATCAGGAGTGACGCGATCAGTCCCCAGACCAAATCAGGCTGACTCTGAAACAGCAACGGACCGGGATTGATTCCGTAGCTCTGGAACGCCGATAGCATTATTGCGGCCGTCGCCGAAGTCGGCAGACCGAGCGTCAGCATCGGTACCAGCACGCCAGCCGCGGCGGCGTTGTTGGCAGCTTCCGGACCGGCGACACCTTCAATCGCGCCGTGACCGAACTCTTCCGGATGCGCCGACAGCTTCTTTTCGGTATAATAGCTCAGAAAAGTCGGAATTTCAGCCCCGCCGGCTGGCATCGCGCCGAACGGAATGCCGT
>JANOOW010000545.1:0-42263 GCA_031421555.1 Hyphomicrobiaceae bacterium
CCTGGTTGCTACTGTCGTTCTGGCCTTATTTCTTTTGGGAACGATAGTTCTCAGCATCGGTCCCGAAAACATCGTCGTCCCTACAAATGGAGTAACTGCGGGTGGCGCGCCTGATAATCCTGCCGGCATTCGCGGCAGGAACGATCTGAAGGACCGCACGCGCTCGCAGCAATGGCCAGATCGTAACGCCGGCTCACCTTCGCTTGCCTTGGGACTGCCAGCGAGACCAGATGACCCGCACGCATCGGGTGAGGAACGTGTGCGACAATGGCTGTCCGAGCGCGGTGCCAGCGGGGATCTCTTGCAGGAGCCTCGGTTTCGAAAAGGTGTAACGTCTCTGCCAGCTCCCGAGAGCGCGGTTCTCGTGCAGCCCCAGGGCCGAACGTGGCGCAACCTTCACAATGATCAGATTGCCTATGGCGGCGCGATGTACGTACTGGGAGCTTCGCTACTGCTCGCCATGTTCCTGGCTTGGCGCGGCCGGATTCCGATCAAGGAAGGCGAGAGTGGGCAAATGGTTGAACGTTTTACCGCTTTCGAGCGCGCCAATCATTGGCTAACGGCAGTAAGCTTCCTCGTCATCGCGTTTACCGGCCTAATTATTCTCTACGGCAATGAGCTGATCCGGCCGTGGCTGGGCGCCTACCCCTATGCGGAGTTGGCACGCGTTAGTGCGTGGTCGCACATGACCTTCGCTGTGCCGTTTCTTTGTGGCGTCGTCGTTATGATCGGCTTGTGGACCTGGGAGAACATTCCGGAATGGCTCGACTGGGTATGGCTGAAACGCGGTGGCGGCTTCCTCAGCGACAGCGACGAAAGCCCCCCGGCACGGAAGTTCAATGCGGGGCAGAAGTTCGTGTTCTGGGTGGTCGCTCTGGGCGGACTATTCCTTACAGCGACGGGCGTCGGGTTGATGTTTCCATTCTTCTGGATCGGCTATACAGGTATGCAGGTTGTCCTCGGTTTACATGCCGTGGCCGGCCTTTTAATGATCGGCGTCATCATCGGCCATGTCTACATCGGTACGATTGGCATGCGCGGGGCGTTCGATGCAATGTGGAGCGGCCGGGTCGACCGCAATTGGGCAAAGGAACACCACAGCCTGTGGTATCGCAAGGTTGCGGGAGATGGAGAAGCGCCCGTCGCAAGAGCGACCGTTGGCCCACCCGCATCGCGCGGGGCCATCGCCGCGTTTGCCTCGGGTGTCAGCATTGCTGTCGTGCTGGCCATGGTGATGATTGCGATCTACCAGACGGCAAGCATCAGCGGGACGGAGCGCACCACAAGCTCGAACCCCTCGTCTGTGCATGTTCTCGACGAGAGTTACACGCGTCACCGCCAGCTTTTACGAATGGCGCCGTAGTGACGGTGAAGCGGATCCCACGACGCCTCCTTGATGACGGCTCCGCCCTGCCGGGGCAAGACGCCCCACTAAACCCGTGCGAGCCGGGGGAAGCCACAAGCCGGCGACGGCATCCGTTGCGCCGTCCGCCTCTTCGATGTTTAACATTCAGCCGTGATGTCAGCATAATGATCATCTAGTCTGAGCTTATATAGGACAAGCAGCCAGCCTTACGGCTGGCCGCTTGAACATGCGTGTCAATTCTTTTGATTAACCTTGGCGGCGGCGGGTTGCTGCTTTTGCCGAACCGCCTGGCTCGCGTCGCTCATGCGCTTCTTATCCAGCTTTGTTGCCATGTCGGCAGCCTCCGGGGTGTCAAACGGGATGGCATAGAACTGATGGCCAGGGTCCCAGCTATACCGGTACCCGTAATAGGGGTAGGCATAGGATGCCGGGCGCCCGGCTGCTGCGTCGCGATTGACGACGACTGCCATTACTGCGCGGTGATCCGATCCAGCTCGAGCAAATGCTTTTCAATCTGATCACCAACGCCGTTGATGCCGCGGAAAGGAACGGAAACGGACACGGCCGAGTGGCGATTGCCACGCGTCAGCGCGGCGATCGCCTGCTGATCGTGGTCGAAGACGACGGGGTTGGCGTTGCGCCGCTTGTGGCCGACCGTCTGTTCGAGCCCTTCGAGACGACCAAGCGCGACGGCATGGGGCTGGGTTTGACCCTAGTGCGTCAGATCGTGGAAGCACACGCCGGCGTCCTGCGTTGGGAGAACGTGCCATCCGCAGGCGCCCGATTCACAGTCGAGCTGCGCATTGATGGACCACGTCGCTATGAACATTGAAGCGCAGGTCCTGATCGTCGACGATGATGCGCGACTGCGCGATTCCGTAAGCGTCCTGTTGTCGACCGCCAATATTACGACAGTTAGTTTTGCCAGCGCCGAAGAGTTTTGGAACTCTGAGGAATCACGGCAGCCCGCGTGCGTTCTGCTCGATGTGCGGTTACCCGGCATGAGCGGCATCGAACTGCTCGAACACTTCAATGACGCTGCCAGCAGGCACATCGTCGTCATCATCACAGGTCACGGAGACATTCCGATGGCCGTGGCGGCGATGCGCGCGGGCGCCTTTCACTTTGCCGAGAAGCCGTTCGATCCGGAAGCGTTCTTGAGCATCGTCAGCGAGGCGCTCGCACGCGTGGCAAAGCTCGTCGACACAATGGAACAATCGCGTGAGAATGCCGAACGATATGCGTCGTTGAGCGCGCGCGAAAAGCAGGTTCTGGATTTGCTGGTTGAAGGCCTTCCGAGCAAGATTATCGCCTACGACCTCGGTATCAGCACACGAACCGCCGAGCATCATCGCGCTGCCGTGATGAGCAAAATGGCCGCCAAGTCGTTATCCCAGGTTGTGCGGATGGCCCTCGATCTTCGCCCGCGCAGTGTTGCGATGCCATGAGATTCTGCCTGTGGTTTGGACTGCTTGAATCCAGTTCGGCGAGCTTGGGCCTTTTGCTTTGAAACCACGAGAAGATTGATGCTGTAGCGCGGATTGATCGTATCGTGCCGGTAGAAATGGACGAGCGGGCGCGCCGCAGCACAAACCGGCGGAGCGGCGACATAATTGTTTCAGCACGCGCGGGCGAGCTGAAGCACACTGCAGCTCTGGCGTGAAGGCGGAACAAGCGCCGTCACTGCCTGTTTGTTCGTAGAGCGATGTTTTCGGCAACACGTTTGCCTTTGTGTTGAAGAACATCCAACATCGAGCCAGAGTAAGTCGGCCGATTAATCGTTCCCTACTTGGAGGAACGAACGATGCCGGAACTGCAATCCGCTTCTGAACTCGCTGAAAAATCAGCAAAACCTTATCCCAACGACAGCTCGGAATACCGCGCAGCGCGCACCGCATTGCTAGTCGAAGAAATCGAACTTCGCCGCCAGATCGAACGCGTTGCGAAGCAGCGCCGGGCATTGCCAATGGGTGGAGAGGCGCGCGGCTACAAATTTCTCGACGATCAGGGAACCACGGTCGGCTTGGCCGATATGTTCGGAGATCATGACACGCTCGTCACCTATTTCTGGATGTATGGACCAGAGCGCGAGCGCCCTTGCCCGATGTGCACGTCGCTGCTCGGCTCGCTCGATATTCCCGCGATCGACATCGAACAGCGTGTCGCCCTGGCGGTCATCGGTCGCTCGCCAGTTGCAAGGCAGCTTGCTTTCGCCCGCGAGCGCGGATGGCAGAACCTGAAATTTTACCAGTGTGTCGGCGATGATTTTCCCATTGATTATCGCGGCCTTGCCCCCGATGGCAGCGAATGGCCCGCACTCGATGTCTGGAAGATGGACGGCGACACGGTGCGTCACTTCTGGGCGAGCGAGTCTGGCGAGACCGCCGACCCCGGCGAAGACGCCCACGGCGCGCCCGACCCCCAACCGCTTTGGATCATCCTCGACCTGACCCCCGGGGGACGCGGGACCGATTGGTATCCCAAATTGGAGTATGGCCTCAAGGAGAGCAAAGATGACCGCTGAAAACGAAGTTCGCGCGGCCATTGAAATTTGGGCCAAAGCTGTCAGTGACGGCAATCGCAAGGCGATCCTCGCGCATCACTCCGACGACTTTTTGATGTTCGACTTTCCAGCGACGGTACGGGGTCTGGATGCCTATGACCGCACCTGGGACTTCTTCTTCGCCAATCCGCGCGGGCCAATCAGCTTCGTGCCGCGCGACATAACGGTGGTAGCTCGCGACGAGGTCGCGTTCGCGTCTTGCGAAATGCATTGCGACGGTACGTCTGCTGGACCTGTCGATTTTCGCCTGACGACCGGCCTGCGCAAGATCGACGGCAATTGGGTTATCGTCCACGAGCACCATTCGGTTCCGACCGAACAGACGCGTCTGACGGGTCCGCAATAAACATGCTGAGCGGCGGTCAAAAGCCAATTAAGATAAGGACAAGTCCATGCAACAGTCGTCCGTTATCGCAACGCTTCGCTACCGGGATGCGCCGGCGGCGATCGACTGGCTCGTGCGTGTGCTCGGTTTCGAAAAGCATCTCGTCGTTCCCGATGGCGATAATGGCATTGCCCATGCCCAGCTAACGCTCGGAAACGGCATGATCATGCTCGGTTCGGTTGCCGATACGCCGTTCAACAAGCTGATGAAGCAACCTGATGAGATCGGCGGTGCCGAAACGCAAAGTTGCTATCTCGTGGTCCCCGATGCCGACGCCGTGCATGAGCGGGTACTGGCGGCAAGCGCGATGGTGGTGATTGCGATCAAGGACGAGGATTATGGCGGGCGCGGCTTTTCGTGCATCGATCCCGAGGGCCACCTTTGGAGCGTGGGCAGCTACGACCCTTGGGCAGCCGCTTCGACATAAGCTCTCGGGAAAGAAAGTGAACGATGACGAGCAAAGGCAGCAACGGCCTGAAATCCGCACGATGTCGGGACGGGCGTCGATGTTGTTGGCCTTGAGCCGGTCGCAGCAGTAAATCTATTTTCACAGTGAAATCAACGTTTTATGGTGCCCCTGGAGGGACTTGAACCCCCACTCCCTTGCGAGAAGCAGATTTTGAGTCTGCCGCGTCTACCGTTCCGCCACAAAGGCACTTTCGCGAGGCTAGTCACCTGCGCAGGCCGGACATAGCGCACGTTCGCCCAGGTTTCAACGGCTTTGGTAATCGGCGCGGGCCGCAGACGGCTGTAGGGTCAAAAAGCTTGCTCGCGAACGGGCCAGCAACATCGTCAGGCGGTGGGAAATGGGGAGGGCGCGGCGGAAAACCCGACTGGTCCACAAGGGCGCAGTAAGTACTCCGCCGCGCTAATCGCTGGGAACGCAACACCAGAAGCCTCAGCGATTAAGAGTATTGCGCGCCAATTATTGCAAAATTGCAAACATGCTGTGTCAAAGTTGGGCAAGCCACAACGAAACACACTTATTTTTTCTAGCAGAAGTACCGGCAACCTATGAATGGCGGCGTCGAACGGGTGATCAAGTTAATCAGAATTGCGCGTTGGTTTTCTTGCCGCCCCCCACGGATATAGCAACACGGCCGTGACCGGCATCGCTAGCCTCGAGGGCGTGAGGCGAACGACCAGCGAAAGCGCGGTGGCGAACAGGCCGGGCGTGACGATCCGCCGATGCCACCGAAAGCCGAGGTGCGTGGCTGCAGCGACGGCCTGCGGCGCCGGAGCCGGCATCAATCGGTAAAACGCACTCTCGGCGTTCATGCGGGCGTGAAAGGCAGTTTCGATTGGACCCGGTGCGACGAGCATCACACGAACGCCCCGTCCGCGGGTTTCGTAGGCGATGGCGCGGGTCAGCGACAGGACGTACGCCTTGCTGGCGTAGTAAGCCGCTTGATAGGGACCCGGCGTAAAGCCTGCGAGCGAGCCGATATTGATGAGGCCACCGCGCTGACGGCCAAGCATCCCTGGCAGAAAGTGTCGCGATAGACGTGTCAAAGCCGCGACGTTGCAGGATACGAGTGCGTCGATATCGGCTTCGGGTTCGGCGGAGAAAGGTCCCGACAAACCGAAACCGGCATTGTTGACGAAGACGTCCGCATGCAAGCCTCGATCGCGCAGTTCCGCCTCGATGCGTTCGGCTGCGTCACGGCCGTTGATGTCGATGGCGAGCGCGACCGCGTCGACACCGAACTCTTGCTTGATCGCATCCGCCGCTGCTCTCAACTCAGGCGCACGCCGCCCGATCAGTACGACCCGATCTCCGCCTGCCGCAAATCGCCTGGCGATGGCGAGGCCGATACCTTCCGACGCGCCGGTTACGACCGTTGCCGGTAACGTCGCCGGTACCTCACGTGTCGCATCGCGCCGAACGTAACGCCGCGACCATCGATCGAGCAGTGCCAGCAAGGTGTTGTCCATCATGCCGCTTCGTGCGCAATCGGCTGCATCCGGGCGCGGTCGCCGGGCGCGTCGAGACGCTCCGGGCCAAACCGGAGGGCGAAGTCTTGCCGGATGTGGCGTGCAAGTTCGGTCGCAATGTCGGTCACGCCGGCTGCAGGGAGATAGAGGTTGACCATGTAGTCGGGCAGCTGAGGCAGGTTGGCGGTGACCGGCACGATCTCAAGATAGTTCGGGATCGACGTGCGCAGCATCGCGGAGACTGCCAGCCCGGCCTTCAGCATCGAGTAGGTGGCTTCCATGCTGTCGGCGTCGCTGACGACCCGCCAATCCAGCCCCGCGGCTTGCAAGGCCTTGATGATCTCGGGGCGGAACTTGCAATGCTTGGAGCCAAGCGAAACCGGCAGCGGCGTCTCCCGATAGGTTTGCGCACCTTTGCCGCCCACCCATACCAGCCGATCGCGCATCAGCGTATCGCCGTAGGTGCCGCAGACCGTTTCCGTCGTCAGCGTAAGGTCGATGCGGTCGGCGGCAAGATCGTCCAATAGCGCTTTGGAGCTCTTGCAAGCGAGCACCACGCGCACCGCCGGCCGCGCCTTGTTGAACTTCTGCAAGACGCTCGGGATCAGGTTGGCGACGATGTCATGCGGCACGCCAAGGCGAATATCGCCCTCGAAATCCGGCGTCGTCATGTGCCCCCACGTCTCGTCGTTCATCGCGATCAAGCGTTGGGCGTGCCCCAGCAGCCGCTCACCTTGAGGCGAAAGGCTCAATCGCTTGTGCTCGCGCTGAAAGAGGGGCGCGTCGAACAGATCCTCCAGCCGCTTGATCTGCTGGCTGACGGCTGCCTGGGTGCGGCCGAGCATGCGGCTGGCATTGGTGACGCCACCGGTCTCGATCACCGTGACGAAGGCTCGAAGTAAAGCGATATCGATGTCCCGAATCATAAGCAGCTCCGCACCAGATATAACAGAACGTGATGTTTGATATAAACATCATTCGTTTTTCTTATGCAAGACCAAGGGCTATGTTAGAACAATGACATCGATGTCGATGGCAGCATCTACAAGGAGACGGGACATGGCCCGCACGCTGAGCACATCGATTTCCACTGGTAGCGTATCTACAAGCCGACGGGCGATCACCGGGCCGAAGTTTGATCTCCCGGGTCGGCTTCACCTCATGCTCAAAGTGTGGAAAGAGCGAAATGACCTGGCCGGCCTCGATGCGACATCGTTGCGCGATCTCGGTCTTACCAGGTCCGATGTTTCCAGCGAAGTTTCCCGCTCCCCGCTTGATCTTCCGCGTCACCGGTACTGAGTGCGGCCGAAGGCTTGTCCGTCCGGCACAGTCAGCTCAATTCAATTCCATTCAATTCTATGGCCCTTTTCGCCTCGTGCGCTGAAGGGCTTTTTTATTGCCGGCGGGCACCACATGTGAGGCTTTGACCCGAAGGGCGGCTTGCTTTAAAATAATTCTAAATTGCGAGGCGTTGCTTCGCACGCGCGAAACAGGAGACACTCGACATGTTCATCCAGACCGAACTGACGCCCAACCCCGCCACACTGAAGTTCATCCCGGGCAAGCCAGTCTTGGGCGATGGCACAGCCGACTTCCGCGCCAAAGCCGAGGCATCGAATTCTCCCCTTGCCACCCGCCTGTTCGAGATCGACGGCGTCGACGGGGTGTTCCTGGGGTCGGACTTTATCTCTGTGACCAAGGGGAACGCCGAGTGGCAACATATTCGCCCGGCGATCCTCGGCGCGATCATGGAGCATTACATGTCGGGCGCGGCAGTCGTCGACGGCGCCAACACGGATACGCAGTCCGGCGATAACTTCGACCCCAAAGATGCCGAGACGGTGTCGACGATCAAAGAACTGATCGAAACGCGGGTGCGTCCGCAAGTAGCCCAGGACGGCGGCGACATCACGTTCGAGGGTTTCCGCGATGGCGTGGTGTACCTGCACATGCGCGGTGCCTGTGCCGGCTGCCCAAGCTCGACTGCAACGTTGCGTCACGGCATCGAAAACTTGCTCAAGCATTTCTGCCCGGACGTGATGGAAGTGCAGGCCGTGGGTGCGTGATGAACGGGGAAAATGAGCGAAGCAGGCTGATCAGCCCGCTTCGCAAACCAATCGGCTATTTTTTGGTTCTTGCATCCATGCACTTGCCATCCTTCCGGTACATGTAAGTACCGCAGGACTTGCTTGGCGCTTTTTTGGCCTTCTTGCTTGCCTTACCCTTCGTCGCGGCCTCGGCCGTGATGTCCGACATGATTGCAAAGGTTGCAGTCATCGGCATCGCGACAGCAGAAGCGAGTAGGAGTGTTGTTAAAAACCTCATTGTAGCTTCCTCCAAGGTGCCAGCTTCTGGCTGGCCACTTCGAATATGGCATAAGACTAAAATAGAGCAAACGGCCCGTCTCCGTCGTGAATCGTCAAAGCGCGACTTTCGGGTACCCCTTGTGGACCACACCCGCCGTTTGAAGCGTCAGCAGGACTAGAAGTTTTTCCATCGTTACGGCATCGGTTTCTGCCACCCGAAGGTCCAGCGTGCGCGTTCGCGCAACCATCTGCCGCAAAAGCTGGTCGACTGCGTATGCGGGGACGCCAGTCCCTTCCGCTATGCGGGTTCGCAGTTGTGCGCGAACACGGAGCAAGAAACGCGTGGCAGATGGCCCGTTGGTGGTGTCATCCGAAAAGACCCGCTTGAGGTCAACGTCGTAGTTCTGCGGCCAACGCCATGCAAAGTACCGTTTCTTCGCCGCATAATGTTCAGCCAAGGTGTGACGCAGCTCGCTGAGTGGTTCGACCTCGGTCACGTTGATGACGGCAGGCTGCTTGCCGGCAATCTCTTGCATCAGGCGATCGACGAATTCGAGCTTTCTGAGCGCCGGCCAGTCCGCGTAATCGCGGCGCCATTCGATGTGCGGATTGAGCCATATCGAAAATGTTTCGGCGAAGTCCTCGACAGGATGGGCCTGTGCATACCAGTTCGATAAATTGATCGCGAAATCGCGGCTGTTCGGTTTTGGCTTATAGGATGAGGGATAGGGCAACGACGGATTCCCAAATATCTTACGGTAATCTTGCCGCGCGTGCAGTTGGTAGGCTTCGTCGATCGCATGTCCTGCCTCGTGGCGGAAAATACGCCGGCACTCGGCTTCACCGGCACCCTCCACCTCTAGCATTTGGCTCCGTTCGAGGCGCATCAATCTTGAATTTGCTAAATAACACGGAATTGCCAATCCAAGGATGCCGTCGGGATTGAAGAATTCTTCAGAGAACCAAGCGTTCGGGCGCGCAACGATATTCTTTGCTTCGAGCTCACGGTGAACCCGATGCAGCCGGCGTTGAACCAACGATCCTTCGAAAGTCAGCGACAGGTCGCAAAGCCGTGAAGACAATAAGTCTTCGTCCGTTGCCGTTTCCCAATACGCTGGCGAATCAAACTCGTTGGGAAGCGTGCGGACGTGAGGGGAGGTTGCACTCGAAGTCATTTGACAGCCGTTCTGACAAGCCAAAATGGTTATGCGTAAACACCGAAGCCCGCGCAAAGTTCGAACAGTACATCGGCAGGGAACATAATTGCGCTGAATGCGTTGTACAAGCTCGTCTTATGGAGGAGCGTTTTGGCTTTGCACCATTCGTGACCAGTCAAATGAAGCGGAAAAAGCTACGGGTCATTATGTTAGCTGATGCCAACCTGCTGCCGTCAGGTGAGCTAACGGATTACAGTGAGAGGCAAAGAGAATTACGAAAAACCGAGTTTGATGTTCGAGACGCCATCGAGAAACTCGGTCATGAAGTATTTTCGATTGGTGTATCAGACGATCTTTCGACTATTCGTGGCGCGATCGATGCACACAAGCCGCACGTCGCTTTCAACCTAGTCGAAGAGTTCGACGGGATCGGTCATTTCGATCAGCACATCGTGAGCTATCTTGAACTGCGCAAGCAGGCCTACACCGGTTGTAACCCGCGCGGATTGACCCTTGCTCGCGACAAGGCGCTAACAAAAAAAATACTCGCCTATCACGGTTTGAAAATTCCCGAGTTCGCAATTTTTTCAAAGAACCGTACTGCGAAGCGTCCCCCGGGTCTGGACTTTCCGTTGTTTGTAAAATCGCTTACCGAAGAGGGGTCGGCTGGAATATCGGGTGCTTCGATCGTGCGCGACGACGAAAAGCTCGCCGAACGAGTGAAGTTCATCCACCGCGCGACGAAATCAACGGCAATTGCTGAACAATTTATCGAGGGCCGGGAGATTTATATCGGCGTCATGGGGAATGACCGCGTGACAGTCCTGCCGCCCTGGGAACTGGTCATGACGAAAAAGGATGCCGGTGCCCCCCTCATTGCGACCGACCGGGCCAAGTGGGATCCGGAGTATCAGCGTCAAGTAGGACTGCAGACCGGGCCCGCCAAGTTGACCAAGAAAATGAAGGAGAAGCTGACAGATCTTTCGAGAGAAACCTATCGCCTGCTAGGCATGAGCGGATACGCGCGTCTCGACTACCGGCTTTCGAATGACGGCGATGCCTACTTGCTCGAGGCCAATCCCAACCCGCAAATTGCCAAGGATGAGGATTTCGCCCTCTCGGCAAAACACGTCGGTATCGAATACCCGGAGCTTATCGAGCAGCTGATGCAGTTCGGCATGAAATACACGCCCAGCCGCATGATCGCATGAACTGAGTATTACGCGATGGTGCATCTTCGCTCGGCTGACGCTCCTGCGGCTGCGGACGGCTACATGAGCCTTCCCATCGACCCGCCCTCGCATCTCTGCTTAGCTCGTCCGCACTCAGAATCCACAACCCGGACCCATCCACATGCCCGACGCACTGCCGAAATCCGCCCTTGATCGCCTGTTTTTCGAGGCGCGCACGCACAATGCATGGACGGCGCAGCCGGTGACGGATGGTCAGCTGCGTGCCGTCGTGGATGCGATGAAGATGGCGCCGACGAGTGCGAACTGTTCACCCGTGCGCCTGATTTTCGTGAAGTCGGCAGAGGCGAAGGCCAAGCTCAAGCCGTTTCTCTCGGCAGGAAATTTGGAAAAGACGATGTCCGCGCCGGTGACGGCGATCGTCGCCTACGACCGCAAGTTCTATGACCACTTGCCGCGCTTGTTTCCGCATGCGGATGCGAAAAGCTGGTTCACGTCGAGCGAGGCGCATGCCGACACCACCGCGTTTCGCAACGGTACGTTGCAAGGTGCCTATCTGATCATGGCCTGCCGCGCACTCGGACTCGACTGTGGAGCGATGTCGGGCTTCGACAACGCGGGCGTCGATGCGGCATTCCTCGCAGAAACGGCGTATCGCTCGAACTTCCTCCTGAACATCGGCCATGGCGATCCCAAGGGCCTGATGGCGCGCAGTCCGCGTTTCGATTTCGACGACATGGCAAAAATCATCTGAGCGTTGCAAGGACGGCGGTAGCCTGACGAACTGGTTTTGGTGTAGGAGCGCACCATACCTTCGAGACCGCATCTGGCGCGCATGATCATCCTGGCTTTCGATACCTGTTTCGGTGCCTGTTCGGCCAGCTTGCGGTTGCCGCGTAGTGGCGGACTGCAGGTCGTCTCGCGTTTCGAGCTGATGCAGAAGGGTCACTCCGAGCGTCTGGTCCCGATGATCCAGGAAGTGCTGGAAGAAGCCGAACGGACGGCCGGCTGTATCGACGTCTTCGCTGTCACGACTGGACCCGGGAGTTTCACTGGCGTCCGCACCGGGATTGCCGTCGCCCGCGCCTTGTCCTTGGCGACCGGAAAGCCAGTGCGCGGAACATCGAGCTTGCGCGTCATGGCGCTCGGTTTGCGCAATAGTTACCGTGAGGGGGCGATCGCGATTTCGATTCCGACACGCGATGGGCTGATCTACTTTCAGTCCTTCGATGGGCCGCAAGCGTCAGCGTTAATCGAGCCATGCGTGATCACGCCGCAAGCTGCCGTCGCGGTCATGCGAGGCGTTGCCCATACCGTCGCTGGCAAAGGAGCCGGGCTCGTCGCCGAAGCTGCGGTGCTCGCCGGGGTACCGGTGACGATCGTTGCAGACCCCGTCGAGGCCGATGCCGTAAACATGCTGCCGGTCGCACTCGATCTTGCCGTGCTCGATCCGCCGCGCCCGCTCTATCTGCGCGAACCCGATGCAAAGCCGCAGCCGGGCATGCTGGTAAAACGAACCGATCCAACAACCGGAGTGAGTGCTTGATGCTGCCGCCAACCGGACCGCTCGACCGAAAGTATGTGTCGCTGAAGATCGCCGATCCAGACCACGCCGCCGAAATAGCCGCAGTGCACGGCAAGCTTTTCAATCCACCGTGGGACATATCGGGCGTTCAGCCGTTGCTCGAAGCGCCCGCTGCCGTTGCCTTCGTGGCCCGTGTCGGCATCCCGCCGGTGACAACGGGTTTCGTCATCGGACAGATCGCAGCCGACGTGTCGGAAATTATTTCGATCGGTGTGGCGGCCGATTGGCAGCGCCGGGGCGTCGGGCGCATTCTATTCGATGCCTTTGGCCGGGCGGTAACCCGGGCGGGAGCCAAACGGGTTTTCCTGGACGTTGCCGCCGATAATTCGGCAGCCCTCGCACTGTATACGAGCCTGGGCTGTACCGAGGTTGGGCGGCGCACGGGCTACTATCTGCGTCACGAGGCGCCATCCGTAGATGCCATCGTGATGACGCGCGCGCTGGAATAGGTCCGCCGCTTTTTCAGTCGGTCTTGACCTGCGCTTGCTTGACCACGGCCGCCCACTTTTTCAGTTCCCCGCCCAGGTAGACTTTGAACGCCTCCGGATCGCGGACGTTCACGGCGATGCCCTGCTTCACCGCGCTTGCAGCAACCGCCGGCTTCGCCAGCGCGTCGATCACCGCCTTCGACCATGCTGCGAGGATCGGCGGCGGCGTCTTTGCCGGAGCGAAGAGAGCGAGCCAACTGTCGGCTTCGCCGTCGACGATGCCCTGCTCGTTCAGAAGTTTGACATCGGGGAGTTGCGGCGCGCGCACACCAGATGCGATTGCGATCGCTTTCATCTCGCCGCCCTGCACCTGCCCTAAAATCGACGGCAGCGTTGCGAAGGCGACATCGATGCGGCCTGCTACGATCTCAAGCGCCATCGGCGCTGCGCCTTTGAAGGGGATGTGCCGCATGTCCGTGCCCGAGATCGTCTTGAACAACTCCATCGCCAGATGCGAGCCCGAACCGTTTCCAGTCGAGCCGTAGTTGAGCTTACCTGGTTCCTTCTTGGCGAGCGCGATCAACTCCGCCACCGTCGACACGCCCAGGGCCTTGCGCACGACAAGTGCATGCTGAAGATCGGCCAAGCCTGCAACCGGCGCGAAATCGGTGACCGGATCGTAACCCGGCTCTCTCATCAAAACTGAGTTGGTCGCATGGGTCTGGTTATTGCCAAGCACGATGGTGTGACCGTCCGGGTCGGCCTTGGCGACGTCGCGCGTGCCGATCGCGCCCGAAGCGCCGGGCTTGTTCTCGACGATGATGGTCCAGCCCTTCGTCTCGGTGATTTCTTGCGCCACGATGCGGGCGAGTGCATCGGTTGGCCCGCCCGCCGGGTAAGGGACCACGATACGGATCTGTTTTGAGGGGAAGGATTGGGCGAGACCAGCTGCTGGCAGCAGCAAGCTAATACTGAGGAAAATTGCCGTGCCGATACGTAGCTGGATCATTGATTTAGCCCCGCGTTATGCCGCCCCGCCTCTGAGACAGCGGGCAGTATGTCTATTACGCACGCCGTACGCCATCCAGAGTATGCAAAAAAGGCCGCTGATTCCTGCCTTTACGGCGTTGACCGGACGCGATCCGAGGCCTATACGGTTGCCAACTGCTACCTGGGGTTCTCGTGCCCCGGGCAGCTCGTGCATTTTCGCTTCGATCGCGCGAACCAGGGCTTAACTGTCCGGTCTTCGGGAAGCACCACCGCCAAAACAAAGGATCATCCTCATGGCGAATACGACGTCGGCGAAAAAAGCAGCCCGCAAAGCGGTGCGCCGCACTGAAATCAACAAGTCACGCCGATCGCTTTTGAAGACCGAAGTCCGCAAGGTCGAAGAGGCGATTGCCTCGGGCGATCAGTCAGCAGCGTTGGCTGCTCTCAAGGTTGCCGAGCCTGTGCTGGTGCGGACAGCGCAAAAAGGCGTACTGCACAAGCGCACCGCGAGCCGGAAGGTTTCGCGCCTGACAATTCGCGTCCAAGCGATGACCGCCTGAGCGCGTCCGCCGGCCGTAGCCCGGTTTCCAACGCGCGGCCCGATCCTACTGATGAAATTGACTAGGCCGCTGTTTTACAGCGGCTTTTTCATGGGCTTTGCGATCTGCTAAGAGCGCCGAAAAAAGCTGGACTCGCGTATAATTCCTCGCGGAAACGGACGCCGAAAGCCCGTGACAGATTTATTACAGCCTCAGTCGGTTTAGCTTCCGTCGAGTCCCGCGCAGTAGATCGAAACGTCTGGATTCATTGCGGATTCATTTCAGCCGGCTTGGCAGCAGGTCTCTGACGGACTCCAATCGACCGGTCGATCAATCAAAAAAGCGCAGTGAACCGAATTCTTTTGTCCACACGCGCAGCCTTACGCCCTAGGGCGTTCCGGCAGCGAATTTACATTTCGATTCAATACGTTTGGCGGCTACTGAAGCGCACGGTGGCGGTGAATCGCTAGTTTCGGTGGACAACCCGTTTTGACCCTGTGGACGATCAGGCACTTTTCCTCCTCTTGCCAGCGTGCAAAGGCTGTGGTTAATTTCCAGTTAAGTTCGACAGCAGTTATTGTATCTAGCGAGTACTACTCGGAAATTGACGAAGTTCTTACAGCGTGTGTTGTGTATTTTTCTCTCTAGCCCGCCGTGTGCGTAATACTCGAGCGAGCATCAACTGTCCGGATCTTGTGGCAGTCTTCCAGCGTGTTGCGTAAATCTGTTTGGTAGCATCGGCTGCGATCGTGAGGGCGGTTGCGATCAGTGCGTTTAGTGAGGGCTTGTAGTGGGGCAATCTATTAGCGGTCACGTCGATAATCTCGGCGTCACCGAGGTTTGGGATCGTTTGCGGAACGATCCTTCCTCGGTGTTGATCGATGTACGTACGCGTGCGGAATGGGCGTTCGTCGGTCTTCCCGATCTGGCGCAGATCGGCAAGCAACCTGTTCTCGTCGAGTGGCAGACGTTTCCGGACAATCGCGAAGATTCGCGATTTGCGGAGAAGCTTGGCTCGACCTTGAAAGACATGGGGGCAAGTCAAGATGCTCAGCTTTTCTTTATTTGCCGGTCGGGTAGCCGCAGCAGGCGTGCCGCCCAGGCGATGATCGCAGTTGGCTATGCCAAATGCACTAATGTGGCGGACGGTTTCGAGGGTCCTCTCGACGCAGAGCACCGCCGGGGCCGGGTAGGTGGCTGGAAAGCTGCCGGCCTGCCATGGGCTCAGGGCTGATCCTGACCTACGACCGCGTCTGACAAGCGCGTTTTCGAGATGCACGGCAACACCTTCCGCTTTGCGGGCGGAGGCTGAGTTGTTTCGTTTCCGGAGAGGGTCCGGATCTTCATTCTTTTCCAGTGCGGGGTTCAATCCAAATGACAATCAGCGACCTTTCCAACGACGTGACAGCCGACGCCACTGGCGCCAATGCTGGCAAACGGAGTGCCCGCATGTACGATCGCGTGCCGGCGGCAGATCCAGCGCAAGCGCTGGCCGAGCGGACGTCGAAGGGCGAAGCTGAGGTGCATGTAGATGAGCCGGGTACGCCGGTCACCAACGGCCGCGCAACTACCGGTGCTATCGTCACCGCCGAACCCAAGGGTCTGAAGGCTCGTACACTTCTGCGCGCGCGCCTTGGCGACGAGATCTTCAACAGCTGGTTCAACTCGCTCGAGATCGACGGCTTCGAAGACGGTGTTGTGAAGGCATCGGTACCGGTCAAGTTCCTGCGCAACTGGATTCAATCGCACTATTCCGATGCACTGCTTGCCTGCTGTCAGGCCGAGTTTGCCGGTGCCGGGCGCGTCGATGTCAGCCTGCGCACGCCCGGACCAATGACCGCGCGGCCCAACGCCGAGATCCTCGCTCGCGACAACGGTCAGAACGGAATGGCGCAACCGGTGGCGTCATCGAACCATCGCCCCTCGGTCGCCAAGACCATGCAGCCGGCGCTTGGCCGCACACAGGTTGGCGGTTTCGAAGGCTCACCGCTCGATCCAAGGTATACGTTCGAAAGCTTCGTCGTCGGTTCGTCGAACCGCATGGCGCATGCGGGCGCGACGCAGGTGGCGGAAACCGTGCTGAATGAAACGCGCAGTTTCAATCCGCTGTACCTGCATGCGTCGGTCGGCATGGGCAAAACCCATCTGCTGCACGCGATCGCTTGGGAGGTGAAGCAGCGCGCGCCGCACGCTCAGGTGCTTTATCTGACGGCAGAGCGCTTTCGCTATCAATTCGTCGAGGCGTTGCGCAGCTCCGATCCGCTGTCCTTCAAGGAGAAGTTCCGCTCGATCGATATTCTCCTGATCGATGATCTCGAGTTTTTGCACGGTCAGCAGACGGAGCAGGAGTTCGATCACATCATCAACTCGCTGCTCGACGGTGGCCGGCAAGTGGTCGTCGCCTCGGCTCGGGCGCCCAATCACATCGAGAAGCTGAATGAGCGCATGCGTTCGCGTCTGCAACGCGGTCTCGTTACCGAACTCGGTGCCCTTGATCTCGAACTGCGCCAGCGCGTGCTCGAAAAGCGTGTCCAGGAGAAGCGCCAGATCGACCCGACCTTCGAAATCGGCCGCGACGTCTTGGCTTTGCTCGCCGAGAAGCTGACCGAAAGTGGCCGCGAGCTCGAAGGAGCAATCACCCGCTTGCATGCGACGTGGCAGTACATGCGCACGCCGATCAAGCTCGACATCGCCGAGACGATCATTCGCGATCTGGTTCAAGGCCTCGAGCCGCGGCGGATCAAGATCGAAGATATTCTCAAGACCGTGTCTCGTCATTTCGGCGTGTCGAAGGGCGATATCCTGTCGCAGCGCCGCCATCGCTCCGTCGTCTGGCCGCGCCAGATCGGCATGTATCTGGCGAAACAACTGACCAGCCGTTCGCTGCCTGAGATCGGCCGCCGTTTCGGTAACCGCGATCACACGACGGTTCTGCACGCGATCCGTAAGATTGAAGGTGAGATCACCAATAGTGCCCGCCTCAAGGATGAAATCGAGGAGCTGAAGAAGCTTCTCGGCAACTGAGGCGAGACGGCACGACCAGACCGCCAACCTCACAGGGGGCTGTTGAGAGCGGCGCGGCGCGGGGAGTGGAGCGGTGCTTTTCAGTGCCGCTCCCATTTCGTTTCCAGGCCCGTGTCAAAGGCCCCGAACGCCCGCAACTGTTCGATCGGACGGTCCTGCGCTAACGGTTCATTGCCAAGTTCTGTGAATCAAGGGAAAGTCCGGGCGGCGCTCGCTTTCCGGGGCGCGCTGGTGTTACAACCGCAAAACATTTGATTGAGGACGAGGTTGATATGCGGCTGGTGATCGAACGTGGCGAACTTTTGCGGGCCCTAGGCCACGTCACGAGCGTGGTCGAGCGGCGCACGACAATCCCGATTCTCTCCAACGTACTGTTGAAAGCGACCGGCGGAACGCTCGAATTCAAGGCAACCGATCTCGAGCGTGAGGTGGTGGAGCAAGCGCCAGCTGATATCACTCAGCCGGGTGCTGTGACGGTTCCTGCGCACATGCTCCATGATATCGTACGCAAGTTGCCCGACGGCGCGCAGGTCGAACTCAGGCGTGAGCCGGAAAAAGACCGGCTGATGCTGTCTTCGGGCCATTCGAGGTTCGCTCTCCAGGCACTGTCGGCGGAAGAGTTTCCCGATCTCACGCCTGGCGAGATGACGCACAATTTCGAGATTGGCGCAGCCGAACTCAAACGGCTGATCGACAAGACACGATTTGCGATCTCGACCGAGGAAACGCGCTACTACTTGAACGGCATCTACCTGCACACCGCAACGCGCGGCGAAGGTCAGACCTTGCGCGCCGTGGCGACCGATGGACATCGGCTGGCGCAGATCGAGTTTGAATTGCCTCATGGCGCCGGGGGCATGGCCGGCGTGATCGTTCCGCGCAAGACCGTCAATGAACTGCACCGGCTGATCGAGGATACCGGATCGAGCGTGCAGGTGGGCGTCTCGAAATCAAAGGTGCGATTTGAAATTGGCACCGTCACGCTGACGTCGAAGTTGATCGATGGCACGTTTCCCGATTACGGACGGGTCATCCCGCAGGCGAACGATAAGGAACTCCGGGTTTCGAACTCGGCGTTTAAGAATGCCGTCGATCGTGTTTCCACGATCGCCAGCGAGCGGGGACGTGCGGTCAAGTTGAACATCGGCGCGGATAAGCTAGTGCTTTCGGTGAACAATCCGGAGGGCGGCAGCGCCACCGAAGAACTCAGTGTCGCGTATACGGCGCAGCCCCTCGAAATCGGCTTCAACGCGCGCTATCTGCTCGATATCGCTGGCCAGTTGGATAGCGACGATGTCGTTTTCAAGCTCGCCGACTCCGGGTCGCCAACGATCGTGCGTGATAGCGGCGACGAAACGGCGCTGTACGTATTGATGCCGATGCGCGTGTGAGCAGTTTGCCTTCTCGTACGAGTTCCTCTTCATCGGATGCGCCCGCGGCGTCCGCGAACTCTGCGTGGGTCGAGCGGTTGGCGCTGACCAACTTCCGCAACTACGAATCCGCTGAGTTGATCGTCACTGCGGCGCCGATTGTCCTGCTCGGCAACAACGGTGCGGGCAAAACCAATCTCCTGGAGGCGGTGTCGCTGCTGGCGCCGGGGCAGGGATTGCGCCGGGCGCCTTATCCGGAGTTGGCGCGAGAGAATGCGAACGGCGATTGGGCGGTAGCGGCCCGGCTTGTCACCGGCGAGGGACCGATCGAGATCGGCACGGGGCTGCAGCCGCAATCCGGTGCGGCGGCGCAGTCCGGCCGTATCGTGCGGATCAACGGCGCCGCGCAATCAGGATCGGGCGCGCTGGCCGAGATCGCAGACATGGTATGGCTCACGCCGTCGATGGATGGGCTGTTCAGCGGTCCCGCGGGTGATCGCCGGCGCTTCCTCGACCGTATGATTCTGTGTTTTGACCCCGCCTATCGCACGCGCGCTGCGCAGTTCGAGCGCGCAATGCGCCAACGCAATCGTCTGCTGGAAGACGGAGTGCGCGAGGGGTCGCGCTTTGCGGGGCTTGAGCGGGTGATGGCCGAAACCGGTGTGGCCATCGCGGCGGTCCGGGAGGAAGCCGTGTCGGGTTTGATCGCGACGATTTCGGCGCGGCGGGCCGACAATCCTGATTCGCCCTTCCCGTGGGCCGATATCAGCCTCGATGGGGCTATCGAGCAGATGCTACGCAACCGGCCGGCTATCGATGTCGAGGATGCCTACGCGGATATGCTGGCGCGTGGCCGTGAGCGGGACCGGGCCGCCAACCGTACGCTTGATGGGCCGCATCGGACGGACTTGAACGTCGCGCATGGTCCGAAAGGACAAGCAGCGAAGCTTTGTTCGACCGGCGAACAAAAAGCGCTTTTGACCGGTCTCGTCTTGGCGCATGCCCAGATGCTTAGCCGCCGCCGGGAAAGAGGCCCGCCGATCCTGCTGTTGGACGAGATCGCGGCACATTTGGACGACCTCCGGCGCGCCGCTCTGTTCACTGAGATCTTGAGTCTTGGGCTGCAAGCGTGGATGACCGGAACCGACGCTCACGCCTTTTCCAGCCTTCGGGAGCGAGCCACTTTTTGCCTAGTGCAAGAGGGTAAAATCAGTATCCAGACGTGAGGTTTCACACGTCCGTCCTTTGGATAAGCTAATCAACTGATTCTGCTGTGTTAAAATCTGAAGAAAACCAGCGCAAACACGCCGAATTCTGGCACGCGGGCGTGCCATCTGTGGTATTGTAATCCAGTAGAAAAAGACGTCGAAAAAGTTGGTCAGTAATGAGCGCTCAGCCCGCCAAGAAGGTCTCTAATTCCGAAGATTACGGTGCCGACAAGATCAGGGTCTTGAAGGGCCTTGATGCCGTTCGCAAGCGGCCTGGCATGTACATCGGCGACACCGACGACGGCTCGGGTTTGCACCACATGGTGTACGAGGTCATCGACAACGCCATCGACGAGATCATGGCGGGCTACGCCACCTCGTGCGAGGTCGTGCTCAACGCTGATGGATCCTGCACCGTGACCGACGACGGGCGTGGCATTCCGACGGGCATGCACAAGGGCGAAGGCAAGTCGGCAGCCGAGGTCATCATGACCCAGCTGCACGCCGGCGGTAAGTTCAACGAGAAGGGCGAGGAGGGCAACCCGTACAAGGTGTCCGGGGGTTTGCATGGCGTCGGCGTGACCGTCGTCAACGCGCTTTCGACCTGGCTCGATCTCACCATCTGGCGCGACGGCCGCGAGCACTTCGTCCGCTTCCGCAATGGTGATGCCGAGGCGCCGCTAAAGGTTACGGGGCCATCGCAGCCGAACCAGCGCGGCACCCGCGTGTCGTTCCTGCCGAGCCCTGAGACCTTCACCAAGGTCGAATTCGACTACACGACACTAGAGCATCGGCTGCGCGAACTTGCGTTTTTGAATTCGGGTGCGAAAATCGTACTGAGCGACAAGCGCCACGCCGATGAGCAGCGTGCCGAAATGTTCTACGAAGGCGGCCTCGGCGCGTACATGAGCTATCTCGACCGCTCGAAAAAGGGCTTGATCAGCGCACCAGTCCAGATCCGGGGCGACAAGGACGGCATCGGTGTCGAAGTGGCTTTATGGTGGAACGACGGTTACCACGAGAACACGCTTTGCTTCACCAACAACATTCCACAGCGCGATGGCGGTACCCACCTTGCCGGCCTGCGTGGCGCGCTGACCCGCGTCATCAATCGCTATTACGAGGACAGCGGCATCGCCAAGCGCGAGAAGATCGCGCTGACCGGAGACGATGCGCGTGAGGGTTTGACCTGCGTGCTATCGGTAAAGGTGCCGGACCCGAAGTTCTCCAGCCAGACGAAGGACAAGCTCGTCTCTTCCGAGGTGAAGTCGGCGGTCGAAAGCTCGGCTGGCGAGCAATTGTCGGCCTGGTTCGAGGAGCACCCGCGCGAAGCCAAGGAGATCATGGCCAAGATCGTGCAGGCAGCGCAGGCGCGCGAAGCCGCCGACAAGGCGCGAAAGATCAAGCGCAAGGGTGCGCTCGACGGCCTCAGTCTGCCGGGCGGTCTCGCCGAGTGCCAGGATCGCAACGCGGCGAACACCGAGCTTTTCATCGTCGAAGGTGACAGCGCCGGCGGCTCCGCCAAGCAGGGGCGCAAGCGCGAATATCAGGCCGTGCTGCCGATTCGCGGCAAGATCCTCAACGTCGAACGCGCGCGTACAGACAAGATGCTGTCGTCCGAGCAGGTAACCAACATCATCGGCGCGCTCGGCACCGGCATCGGCAAGGATGAGAAGAACGGCTTCAATCTCGAAAAGCTGCGCTACCACAAGATCATCATCATGACCGACGCCGACGTGGACGGCGCGCACATCCGCACGCTGCTGCTGACGTTCTTCTACCGGCAGTTGCCGGAGCTGGTCGAGAAGGGGCATCTCTATATCGCCCAGCCGCCGCTCTACAAAGTCTCCAAGGGCAAATCGGAGCGTTACCTGAAGGACCAGGCAGCGCTCGAGGATTACCTGATCGACGTCGGTCTCGACGATGCGATCCTCAGTCTTGGCACCGGCGCCGATCGCGCGGGCCGCGACTTGCGGGACATCGTCATTCAAGCGCGCACCGTGCAGCGGATTCTCGATGGGCTGCACACGCGCTATTCACGCAGCGTGGTGGAGCAGGCGGCTATCGGCGGCGCGCTCGACTTCAAACTGATGGCTGATCGCGAGCGTGCTGGTAAGACGGCAGCGGCAGTTGCCGGGCGGCTCGATATGATTTCGGAAGAAACCGAGCGTGGCTGGACCGGCAACCTCGCCGACAACGAAGGTCTCGTGTTTAGCCGTCAGAAGCGCGGTGTGCGCGAAACACATACGCTCGACCGGGCGTTTCTGGCCTCGCTCGATGCGCGTAAGCTGAACGACCGGCAGGCGCATCTGGATGAGGTTTATGCGACGGTTGGCACGTTGAAGCGCAAGGACACGGCAATGGACATTTACGGTCCGATATCGTTGCTGAAGGCCGTGTTCGATACCGGCCGCAAAGGTCTGTCGCTGCAGCGGTACAAAGGACTTGGTGAGATGAACCCGGAGCAGCTGTGGGAGACCACGCTGGATCGCGACGCACGCACGTTGATGCAGGTGAAGGTAAACGACCTGAGTGAGGCCGATGAGATCTTCTCCAAGTTGATGGGAGACGTGGTCGAACCGCGACGGGAGTTCATCCAGGCCAATGCGCTGTCGGCCAACGTCGACGCTTGAGCGGGACTTGAAACGATGAACGTACTTCTCCTCGGATCGGGTGGTCGCGAACATGCGCTCGCCTGGTCGATCGCGGCGAGCCCGCTGTTGAGCAAGCTGTGGTGTGCGCCAGGCAATGCCGGCATCGCTAGCGTCGCCGATTGCGTTGCGATCGATATCGCGGACCACGCGCGGGTCGTGGCTTTGTGCCACGAACACAAGATCGACTTCGTCGTGGTCGGTCCAGAGGTGCCGCTCGTTGCCGGCATCGTCGATGACCTGACGGCGGCAGGCATCAAGGCCTTCGGGCCGAGCCGGAAGGCTGCGCAACTCGAAGGTTCGAAGGGGTTTGCCAAGGACTTTTTCGCCGAGTTCGGCATTCCGACGGCCGTTTACGGCCGCTTCAAGGATGCCAAAAGCGCGAAGGCCTATCTTGCGAAGCAGTCGATGCCGATCGTCGTCAAGGCTGATGGGCTGGCGGCCGGCAAGGGCGTCGTCATCGCGGAAACGATCACCGAAGCCGAAGCCGCGGTCGATGCCTGTTTCGATGGCGCTTTCGGTGCGGCCGGCGCTGAAGTCGTGATCGAGGAATTCATGGCCGGCGAGGAGGCGAGTTTCTTCGCGCTGGTCGACGGCGAACATGCGCTCGCATTGGCAACCGCACAGGATCACAAGCGCGTCGGCGACGGCGACGTTGGACCCAATACTGGCGGCATGGGCGCCTATTCGCCAGCGCCGGTGATGACGCCTGAGCTGGCCGGCCGCGTTATGGACGAGATCATTCGTCCGACGGTCGCTGGCATGAAAAAGCGTGGGACGCCGTTCAAGGGCGTGCTTTACGCCGGACTGATGGTCACGGCTGCCGGGCCCAAGCTCATCGAATACAACGCCCGCTTCGGCGATCCGGAAACGCAGGTCTTGTTGCCCCGGCTGAAGTCCGATCTGTTGGCGGCATTGGTTGCGACGGTCGATGGAGTGCTCAACACTTTCGATTTGCGCTGGCGGGACGACGTTGCCCTTACCGTCGTGATGGCAGCGAATGGCTATCCCGATACGCCCGAAAAGGGCAGCGAGATCGAGGGACTCTTGGAAGCTGGCGAGATGCCGGGCGTGATCGTGTTTCACGCAGGCACGGTCGCAAAGGATGGCCGCATCCTGGCGAACGGCGGACGGGTATTGAATGTCACGGCGACCGGCCGCACGGTTGCCGAAGCGCAAAAGCGCGCCTACGCTGCGGTCGGCAAAATCGACTGGCCGGGTGGCTTCTGCCGCAGCGATATCGGTTGGCGTGCTATCGCCCGCGAGGAAAACAAGACATGAGCAGCCTGCCCGATCTTTATCCGGGGTTCGAGACACGGCGGATCAAGACGAGTGGTGCGGAGATCCATTGCCGCATCGGTGGCTCCGGTCCGCCGCTGGTTTTGCTGCATGGCTATCCACAAACGCACGTGTGCTGGCATAAAATGGCGCCAGAACTGGCACGGCATTGCACGTTGATCATCCCCGACTTGCGCGGCTATGGCGCGAGTTCGGCGCCGCCGAGTATGCTTGAAACCGATCCAGATCACGCGGTTTACTCGAAGCGCGCAATGGCGTTGGACGTGAAGGAATTGATGGCGGCGCTCGGTCATGAGTGCTTCATGGTGGCCGGCCACGATCGTGGCGCGCGGGTCGCCTATCGCCTCGCCCTCGATCACCCACTCGCGGTGGAGCGGTTGATACCGATCGACATTCTGCCGACGGTGGAAGTCTGGGATGCGCTGCGCTGGAAGAACGCGATCGGTTCGTATCACTGGTCATTCTTGGCGCAGCCTGCCCCGATGCCGGAAACGCTGATCGCAGCCGATCCCGCGTACTACGTCAGCCATACCATCGCGAGTTGGACCGCCGACAAAACGCTTGGCTCCATTTCGCCCGGAGCACTCGCGCATTATCGCGCAGCCTTGGCGGTGCCTGAGCGCATTCATGCTGTGTGCGAGGACTATCGTGCCGGCGCCACGTTCGATTATTACGTTGACGATGAAGATCGAAAAGCGGACCGCCGGATTGCTTGCCCGACGCTCTTTCTCTGGGGGTCCGAATACATCGGCAAGAGCGCGTCCAGCCCGGTCGAGGTTTGGCGGCGCTGGGCCTCAAACCTATCTTATGTCGAGATCAAGTCGGGCCATTTTCTCGCCGAAGAAAACCCGTCCGATACATTGCGTGCTTTGTTACCGTTTGTAACGGCTGGGATGACGAGATGAGCCACACCGCAATCGTGCCACGTCGCGATCAGCTACCCCGGCGGATACCGACGGTGGCACTCGCGCTTGGCGGGGGTGGTGCGCGCGGCCTTGCCCACATTCTGGTGCTCGAGGCGTTCGACGAACTCGGCATCAAGCCGAAGATCATTGCTGGCACGTCGATCGGCGCACTCTATGGCGCTGCATACGCCTCCGGAGTTTCTGCGGCACTGATCCGCGCGATGACGGAAGAAGCGCTGGCGCGCCGCATAGACATGGTGCGGCAATTGTTTTCCGCTCGATCCGATCCGGTGCAGAAGTTTTGGAACGTGTTCCCGCTGCGGTCGGCGCTGCTGAAGTCCGAGGCTATCCTCGATATCGTTTTTCCATCGCAAGTCGCGTTGGACTTCAAGTCGCTGTCGATCCCGCTGCGCGTCGTTGCAACGGATCTGGGAACGCGCATGGCCGTCGTGTTGTCCGAGGGGCCGTTGCGGCAAGCGGTGGCGGCCAGCATCGCGATACCCGTCGTTTTCCAGCCGGTGGTCATGAATGGACGGACTCTGGTCGACGGCGGTCTCGTCAATCCGCTGCCGTATGATCTGATCTCCCGTGACGCCGATATCACGGTCGCGATCGATGTTAGCGGTGCCGCATCCGTGGCTACCATCGGCGCACGGCCGTCGGCGCTCATGGTCGCGGCGCAATCGCTGCAGATCCTGGAGAAGAGCATCACGCGTGAGAAGTTGCTACGCACCAGGCCGGATATCTACATCGACGTCGATCTTGATCAGTTCAACGCGCTTGAGTTTCATCGCTGCAAGGAAATCCTGGCCGCTGCTACACCGGTGAAGGAACTGCTGAAGCGTCAACTCGCACGCTTGCTGGATGCAGAGACGTTGCCGGCGCAAATGAGCGTACCTGGCAAGCAAGCGTAACAACATGCGCACTCACTGTCCCTCGAGGAAGAAGGAATTTCTGCGCCGTCGCGCAAACGAGCGCTTGAGCGTGGGTCGAGGCCGGTTAAGCTCACCGGCAAAGTTTGTCATCGGACATTCACGAGACGCGTGATTAATCTGGGACCAATCGATGGGGAGGCAATGATGCGTCTTTTGAGCTGTTTCGTTCTCGGGGCTTTCCTTGGCTGCACGGTGGCAGCCGCGCAAACGATCTACCCGGTCAACCGCGCAGATATTCTCGCGGGTTCGAGGTTCGATCTGAAGATCGAGTTTCCGCAAGGCTTGGCGGCGGAGCCAATAGCTGCCGACAAGCTGAAAGTCTCTATCAACGGCCGCGATGCCGCCGAGGTTCTCGGCAAGGCGCCGGTCATCACGTTGAAAGAAGATGACCTGCCGCAAACGGCGTATTGGATTCGCGACGTAGCGCTGTCCTCGCCGGGGGCCTACGTTGTCGAAGCGACGGCGGGTGGCGCCACCTCGAAGGTGACGTGGCAAGTCTATGGTACGAAGGAGCGTCGCGCGAAAAACGTGATCCTTTTCATCGGCGACGGTATGGCGGTGGCGCATCGGACGGCAGCGCGCATCCTGTCCAAGGGCATGATCGAGGGCAAGTACGGCGGCGAACTGGCGATGGACGACATGCCAACGATGGCGCTGGTCTCCACGGCCGGCACGGACTCGGTCATCACCGACTCGGCGAATTCGATGAGCGCCTACACGACCGGCCACAAGACCTGTAACAATGCGCTCGGCGTTTACTGCGCGCGCAATAAGTCCCTGCTGGGACATCCGCGTGTGGAGGTGATTTCGACTCTCGCCCAACGCGTGCACGGCATGGCTGTTGGCGTCGTCACCAACTCTGAGATCGAGGATGCAACGCCAGCCGGCATGGTTTCGCAGATTCGGGATCGGCGCGCGTACAACGACATCGTCCGCATGTTCTACGACGTCGCACCCGACGTCATCATGGGAGGCGGCACCCCGCATTTCATGCCGAAATCGGCGCCGGGCTCGAAGCGCATGGACGAAGAGGACTACATCAAGAAGTTCATCGACAAGGGCTACAAGTTCGTTGCCACCGCGACCGAGATGAAAATGACCGCTGCAGAGGCTGGCACCAGCAAGGTGCTCGGCCTGTTCAATCCGGGGCACATCGATGGCGCGCTGGACTTGTTCGTCTTGAAGAAGGGCACGGTGCCGCGCTATCCCGATCAGCCCGACGTCGTTGCCCAGACGAAGGCGGCGCTGGAGATCCTGTCACGTTCACCGAAAGGGTTCGTGCTGATGGTCGAGTCTGCGCGGATCGATAAGTATTCGCACTCGCTCGATTGGGAACGCGCGGTTTTCGACACCATCATGCTCGACAACGCGGTGAAGGTCGCCAAGGATTTCGCCGGTACGCGGGACGATACCCTGATCATCGTCGTACCCGATCACGCGCATCCGGTCAGTCTCGTTGGCGTATTTGATGACGAGCGGCCCGGCCAGTTGCCGCGTGACAAGCTTGCGACCTATGCGGCGGCAAAGTTTCCTAATTATCCAGCACCCAACGCCGACGGGTATCCATCGACCGTCGACGTATCGCGCCGTCTGGCGTTGATGTTTGGCGCCTATCCCGACCATTGCTACTCCGGCAAGCCTTATATCGAGGGCGAGTTCATCCCTGCTGTGAAGGGCCCCGATGACAAAACCGCCTTGGCCAACGAAGCCAACTGCACGCCGAAAACCGCGCGACTGTTCGGCAACCTGCCGTTCGAAGCGCTATCGGGCGTGCACTCGGGCGATGATGTGATCTTGACGGCAATGGGTCCAGGCTCCGAAATACTGCGCGGCCGCATCGATAACACGGTGGTGTTCCGTGCCATGGCGCAGGCGTTAGGGCTTGCGCCGCGTTGACGCGGCAATCAGGCGAGGTCAGAAGCTTACGCTCACGGCGGCTGACAGATCGACGAACTGCTCGTCCGTCGCAGAGCCGTCGAGCCACATCGTGATAGCGAATGTGGCGTCGCGGTCCAGCACGGTGAGCGGGTGATGCCAGACATTCATGCCGTAGGTGATGCCCTGGCCGCCATGCGCCACGAATGCCATCAGCCGCGATTCATCCGGCCCGCCCGTCGCTGACATCGGTGCGACGATGACGACATAGCGGCCGGCATCCATCGGTATAAAGCTTTGCGATGAGAACTCGTGCCGTTCCATTCTGGTCGCGACGAGGACCGGCGTGATCACGGGTTTGACGCGCAGCACCGACAAGCTTGGCCGCGCGGCGGCACGGCCGCTATCGAGTGCATCGCTCACATACACGCGGCGATAATCGCCCGGCGCTTCGAACACGTCGCCGAAGGGGCGAAAGGCTTCCGGTTCGAGCGGTAAGGCGACAATCGATTTCATCAGCTGGATGCCGCCAGATCAAGGGAAGAAATCGTCGCTCAACACGTAGGCGACCAGTGCCACCACTTCCTCAGGCTTGTAGGTGTACTTCCAGGGTGGCATGGCGCGGAAGCCATTGTGGACGCGGTCCCAGACGAATTCCGGTTTGTAGGTGCGTGGCTGCAGCTTCGGCGCCTTGCCCGGATACGCTTTCGAGCCGTGGCAGTGGGCGCATTGTTCGGCCCAAAGTTTTCCGCCGGTTGCGATCACCTTTTCGTCTTTGAGGACCTCCGTGGGGAGGGGTGGTGTCGGATCACGTGGCTCTATGGTGTCTGGCGTACCTGCCGGATCCGCAGCTGCGGGCGTTGGATTTACAGTCTGCGCTTCGCTGGCCGAAGGTGGGCCCAAGCAAAAAGTACAGACGGCAATCGCGGCGAAAACGGCAGAGACACGATATCGATTTACTATCATTACGGCTCCGGGCCCGGCGAACATGCGATCAAGAACGGTTGGCGATCCGGCCGAGGGTGAGGACGGATCGCCTGATTTGCAAGTAGATCAGTTGGTGGCGGACGGCACGATCTTGTAGATCTTGTCGTGGCCGCCAACGGGACCGGTCGAAATGCTGGTCAGCGCGTAGACCTCGCCTTTGTCATCCTGGGCAAACGCCAGCATGTACGGCGCAGCCGTCATGCCTTCGATAACAACCTTTTCCATGGTCCATTTTCCATCGGCGCCCTTGGTGCCGACGAAGATTTGACCGTCCATCGCGGCGAACGACTTGGACCAATCGCCGAAGATGTATTTGCCGGCCCATGCAGCGTTAGGACCCCGATAGACGTAACCACCGGTGACGGAAATGCCCATGCAGTCCTTCGGGATGGCGGTGCAGTTCTTGTAGACCATGATTGGGTCCGTCAGGCCGGCCTTGTCACAGGTCGCAGGATGCGCATCGGGCTTGGTGTAATCAAAGCACTTGTCGGCTTCCATCCGCCGCCAGCCCATGTTCGCGCCGGCGGGAACGATGTTGATTTCCTCGAACGAGTTCTGGCCCACGTCGCCGCAAAACAGCTGCTTATCGCCTCCCATGTCGAACGAGCAACGCCAAGAGTTACGCATGCCCGAAGCCCAAATTTGTGGCTTCGTATCGCCCTTTCCGACGAATGGATTGTCGGTCGCGATGAAGTCCGGTTTGTCGACGTCGAAGCGCAGCATCTTGCCATGCAAGGACGTCATGTCCTGACCGTTGCCCTGCGTGACGTTATGGCCGATACCCCAGTCGTTGGCGTAGCCGCCATCGCCGGTCGAGACATAGAGTTTCCCATCTGGGCCAAAACCGATCCAATGGCCGTTATGATTGAATTGCGGCCAATCGAGTTCGTTGACGACCCGTTCGGCACTACCATCGGCTTTGTTCGGATCACCCTTTGAAGCCTGAAACTCGGATACCACGTTGGTGTGAGACCACCAGAGTTTCTTATCTAAGGCGTTGCCGCGTAACGGCGCCGAATAAGCGACGTAAAATTTGCCGTTATCTTTGTAGTTTGGGTGGAATGCAATTCCAAGGAGTCCGCGTTCGTCGAAGAAATGTTTTAGGGTAATGATCTTCGGCTGCAAATCCAGGAAAGGTTCGGGCAGGAGACGCCCTTTCGCGTCGATGATGCGGACGACGCCTGGTTGCTCGATCACCGCTTTGCGCCCGGTGCCATCGGGGATCGTCACCATCGCCAACGGGTGGGTCAGGCCCGAAGCCACTTCTTCCAGCTTCACCTTCAGTTGTGCACTGGCCGGTCCCGCGGTGGTCAACACCGTAGCCACGGCAAGGCCTAGACACTTGAGTGCGAGTTGTCTCATCCACTTACTCCTTGGGTTAGCGTCGCCTCGTTTTTTCAGCTGTGACGGAGGTCTTTTCTTTATCCTTGTCGGATCTTGAAACGCTTTTCTTGAATGTTATCTAGCCTCCTGTTTCCTCGATTGTCCAGATATTCAAACGCCTTCTGATGAATTTAATCAGCCGCGATTAAATTCACGTGCCGCTTACCCACTTCTGCAGCATAAGCGTGACGGCAAAACAAATGAGGGCTGCGTACATGGCGCCAATGTGGCCGGCGCCTGCCAGAAAGATCGCATCGACAAGGGCGATACCGGCAATCAAGCTTATCACCGCGCGCTGCACATCTCCGGTGCCGCGGCGCACCAGGAAGTACAATGCCAAGCCGATCCATGCCGCAAGTCCCGCGGACAGGACCGGCAGCGCGCCCGCGGTGGGCTCGCCGAATAAAGCGATCGCGTAAAAAAGCGGCGCGGAAAGGAAGACGAGCGGCCACAACCGATCGAGCCGGTCGAAGGCTTCCTGCTTGGCCACATACGTGAGCCCGATCAGATAGCTCAGGCTGACGAGGGCGGCAGCGATCAGCGGCGGTGAAATGTTCGTGGCAACGACATAGCCAGCGGTGACGTAAGCCAGCACGCGGCACAGCCCCATGAAGAACGGGCTCGCGATGTTGCCCTTGTGATGCCAATCGTAAAACACGATCGCGGCACTCAGCGCCAGGGCCGACATCGGCGCCATACCGCGCTCGGCCGACCCATGTGTCCACTCCGCTAGCGTGACCACCGCAACGCCGCCCAGGAGCATAAAAATTCCTGCTGCAAATACCGTGTCGGCGGTAATCCGTCCCGATGGGATCGGGCGCGTGGGCCGCTCGCGAGCGTCGATCTCACGATCGAACGCGTCGTTCAGATACATGCCTGCGACGTACAGCAGGGACAGGCCGGCGGCTGCGAGCAGAGTGGTGAATGCGAACGGCTCTCCGCCTGACAGCGCCACGGCGGCCAACGTGTTGGTCCACACGGTCGGCAGGTTCGATACACGGCCGAGTTGGATTGCGGCCGGAATTGTCATTGCGCGAGCTGACCCCGTACCCAGTCCAGTTCGCGCGCGATCGCGGTCGCAACGCCGACTTGCCTCAGCTCGGGTGGCAGCACATCGAACGTATAAGTTTCGACTTCAAGGTGCTGGCTGATGGGCGACGCTGCATGTAGCGCCAGGATCTGCTTCAATACATCCTGCGTGGTGCTCATCGCCGGTAGGTTTTCCATGAACACCGGGACGTGACAGTGAACGCGCCACTCCGAACCCATCGCACGAGCCAGTTGTTCGAATGCTGGCGCCAGGTCGAGGTAGCGGCGAAGCTCGCCTGCCTTGGTTCGCTCGACGACCTGATGCAGGTAAACGCCATCGTCGAATTGTTGCAGTTGAGCTTTGGTTTCTGGCCCAACCGAGGGGACTTTCAGCGCCGCCGACAATTGCAGCTTCGGAATAGCGAGGCCGGCTGCGCGCACGAGCCTCAGGCTCTCATTGACGTCCTCGAACTCGACCGCTGCGTGACAAACATCGAGGCATAGGCCGAGGTGCCGGCGCAAGGCCATTTCCGCCGCTGATGCCGAAAGGCCAGTGAGACCGGCGAAGCGAGCGATGCCGGTGCGCGAAAAGATGTGATCTTTAAAAAAAGTGACCGCCTCGGCGGTGGTCTCCAGGAAGCACATCGGTTCAGGCTCGAGCGCGAGCGCGATCGACCGGCCCGTACTTTCGCGCACACCTACGAGGTGAGCTGCATGCTGCAGCAGGAATTCCACCATCGCCGGGATGGCGCCAGCTTCCGCACCGATCGGCCGAAAGGTGCCCGGTACGGTGCTGATGCTGCCATCGAGTTCCAGATTCTTGGGCATCAGCGCGGCAAGCAGATCGGCAAGTTGGTTGCTGTAGGCAAGCCGCTCGGCCGTGCGCCAGTCGGGCTGGTACACCTGCTCCTTCACGCGGACGCCGTGAAAAGGACCGTAGGGAAAGCCGTTGATCGTGAATACGTAGAGTCCCTGATTATCGAGGAACTCGCGGAAGGCTTCCGTCTCTGCCGGGCTCGAAAGCGTCTGAGCGGCAATTGCCGATAGCCGCAGCCCGACGCCCATCGGCTGCCCCGGCGCCACCTTCTCCTTAACCTCGGGCAAGTGCTGCTTCAAGGCGGCGAAAGTTTCCGGCCACGTTTCGCCGCGATGAATGTTGGTGCAGTAGGTGAGGTGACAGCCGCTCGCACCGTCTTGCAACTTCATGTTTGCCGGCTCCGCGACTTCAACCAGGCAATCGACGCCAAGACCATGTCTTCGTCCATCTCGTGCACCTCGACACCGCGACCGATGTCTTCGAGTAGCGTGATCGTCAATTCGCCGCCGAGGTGTTCCTGGAACTCGCGCAGGCCTGCGAGCAGCGCGTTGGTGCCATCGGCGATCCGGATCTCCAAAGCCGGGTGCCACAGGCGGAAGCCGAGCAGTTCGAGCATCGCGGCGACGCGAGCTTCGGTTCCGGGCGCGAGCAGTCCGCACGCGACTGAGTAGCGCGTGTCGAGGGCGATGCCGATTGCAACCGCCTCGCCATGACGCACGTGATTGCGGGTCAACGACTCAAGTTTGTGGGCGGCCCAATGGCCGAAATCCAAAGGCCGCGCACTGCCCATTTCGAAGGGATCGCCGCCGTGCCCGATCTGGTGCATGTGAAGTTCGGCGCAGCGGCGGATCATGTAGGCCATGGCCGCGCGATCAAAGATCGACAGCGCACTAAGATTGCTTTCGAGCCAGTGGAAGAACCCTGCGTCACGGATCAGCGCGACCTTGACGGCTTCTGCCATGCCGGCGATTTTTTCCCGCTCAGGCAAGTGGTCGAGCAGGGCCAAGTCGTTCAGCACCGCGAACGGGGGTGCGAAGGTGCCGACGAAGTTCTTTGCGCCCTTCAGATTTACGCCGTTCTTCACACCGACGCCCGAGTCGTTTTGCGAAAGAACTGTTGTCGGTACGCGGATCAACCGGATGCCGCGATGGCTTGTGGCAGCGACGAGGCCGGCCGCGTCGAGGACAGCGCCGCCGCCGATGACAATGATGAAAGAGTGGCGGTCGATGCGATGCTCCTGCACCAGCCCCTGCATCCACTCGATGTGATAGAGATCATTCTTGACGGTCTCGCCACCGGGCACGATGAAGGGCTGCGCCACGAGTGCCATCATACCGGCGTAACGCTCGGCGTAAGCCTTGATGTCCTCGCACAGCGTCGGATGGGCGGTTGTCAAACCTTCGTCAATGAACACCAGGCAGCGATGCTGCTTGCCAAGTTCGCGCCGCGAAATCGTTTCAATGAGGATCGGATTTTCCGGCGAGAAGAGATTCTCAGTAAAATATACTGGAAACTCGTAGGCTACTGAAAATTTTTGAGAAAACATAATCGGCTTCGAAAGCAAGTCAGCGGCTGCTGCTTCGACCTTGCAGGCATTTCCTAACCCATCGATATTCGTCATGGAGTCTCCATGTTCGATGTTTATGGCCAAACGATCTCTCGCCGTCTGCGCGTTGCAGAAAGAGATTGGGTGCGCACGACGTGAACTGTCAATATGTATCGTGCGCGGGTCTGCGGGCCGTTATTTGTTTGACCGAACATTCAGTGCCGAATTGAGACGTTCCCGCTTTGCGCGCTATCCTCGCTTTCGCTCGGGGTTGCCGCGCCTATGGAACGCATGCTTGTTTCGTGGCGACGCTTCCAATCAATGTTTTCGAAAAATGAGATTTCATGCGCAAGACTTTGGTTCTGCTGATCGTAGGCCTCAATCGTCGTTTGATCGGTCCTCACACACCGAATCTGCAGTCGCTCATCCAGCGCGGCGCGCTGCGGACACTCGATACTGTGGTGCCGGCCGTCACATGCACGGTCCAGTCGACATTGCTGACCGGACTGCCGCCATCAGGGCACGGTGCAGTCGCCAACGGATGGTACTTTCGCGAGCAAGCCGAGGTGATGCTTTGGCGTCAGTCGAACCGGCTGATCGCCGGGGAAAAGGTATGGGACGCGGCAAAAAAGAGGGATCCGTCATTTACCTGCGCCAACATGTTCTGGTGGTACAATATGTACTCAACAGTCGACATCAGTGCGACGCCACGGCCGATGTATCCAGCTGACGGTAGGAAAATCCCCGATCATTATGCGGAACCCCCCGAGCTGAAGGCTGAGCTCGATGCCAAGCTCGGACCGTTCCCATTGTTTACGTTTTGGGGGCCGATGACGTCGATCGCATCAAGCCGCTGGATCGCGCGTGCGACCAGTCACGTTCGCAAAACCCGTTCTCCGGCGTTGACACTGTGTTACCTGCCGCACCTCGATTACGGACTGCAAAAGTACGGTCCCGATCCCACCCATCCTAGCATTGCGAACGATCTGCGCGAGGTCGATGCTCTTGCGGGCGAGTTGATCGAGGAGGCCGAACGTGCCGGCGACCGCGTGCTGGTGGTGTCGGAATACGGCATCCTCCCGGTGCGCGAGGCGGTGCATTTAAATCGCGCGCTCCGCCAGGCTGGACTGATGCGGATCAAAACGGAAATGGGCCGCGAGCTGTTGGATGCTGGTGCGTCGCAAGCGTTCGCACTAGCGGATCATCAGGTGGCGCACGTCTATCTGCAGCACGGTGCCCACGCGGACGAAGTCGCCAAACTTTTGCGCGGCATCGACGGCGTCGCACAGGTGCTGGACGAGGAAGGTAAGCGGGCGGCGGGGCTCGATCATCCACGCTCCGGTGAGCTTGTCGTGCTGTCGCAGCCGGATCGCTGGTTCAGCTACTATTACTGGCTGGATGATGCGCGCGCGCCGGACTTTGCGGCCACCGTCGATATTCATCGCAAGCCCGGCTACGACCCGATGGAATTGTTTCTCGATCCGGCGTTGAAGTCGCCGAAGCTGCGGGTGGCGCGCCGGTTGGCCGCGCGAAAACTCGGCTTCCGCAATCTGCTCGATGTCACTCCGATCACCGGCACGTCGATGGTGAAGGGTTCGCATGGGCTCATCACCGCCGGGGAGGCAGATGCGCCCGTGGTGATCTCGAATGATGCAGCCTTGCTGCCGCCGGGAGCGGTGGCTGCGACGGCATTCAAGGACCTCATGCTGGCTCACGTGTTTACGCGCTAGATCAAACGATCTTGAGGTTCTCGCTCGCGCCTTCGTCGACGACCGGAGTTTGACCACCACGCAAGACGGAGTTGCCCATATACAGCGTCCGCTGATCGATCGCGGATGGCTCCAGCCAGTCGCTCTCTTTGATCTGTCCGCTTTGGCCGTAGGCTGCGAGCGGGTTGTCGAAGGTCACCTTGCGGATTTGTGCTTCGGAGATGCCGCCACGCCGCATCAGCTCCGCGGTTTTCGGCACGGCGAGCGGATCGGATACGCCCCAGTCGCAAGCGCTATCGCAGAAGATCCGCTCGGCACCGTACGTGCGTACGATTTCGACCATGCGCTCGTTGCCCATCTTGGTGAACGGATAGATCGAGAACGCCGCCCAGAAGCCGCGATCGAGCACGTCGCGCACGGTCTCCTCGTTATTATGGTCGATCACGACAAAGCCCGGATCGAGGCCGTGTTCTTTCGCGACCTCCATCGAGCGCAGCGTACCGCGCCGCTTGTCACGATGCGGCGTGTGCACCATGACCGGCAGATGCAACTCCTTGGCAAGTTCGAGCTGCAGCCGATAGTACTTGTCTTCGAGTGCGGTCTGCTCGTCGTAGCCGATCTCGCCGATCGCCACGACGCCCTCTTTGAGCGCGTAACGGGGGAGGATTTCCATCACCGCTTCGGCCAGTTCCTCGTTGTTGGCTTCCTTGCTGTTGAGGCCGATCGTGCAGTAGTGGCGCATGCCGAATTGTCCGGCGCGGAAACGCTCGAAGCCGCAGATCAACGACAGGTAATCGATGTAGGAGCCGACGCTCGTGCGGGGCTGCCCGAGCCAGAACGCGGGCTCGATGCAGGCGACGATTCCCGCCGCTGCCATGCGCTGATAGTCGTCCGTCGTGCGCGAGATCATGTGGGTGTGCGAATCGATGAACACAGAGGTTTCTCCTTGCCGGCGACATCCACGTTGTTTGCGCGACGCCTATCGTGCTGCCAAATTCGCCCAGGTCAGCTTTCCGGACTTCGCGCTGGCCGCCAGCGCGGGGTCTGACTCGAGCAAGCGTCTGGCAGCTGCACCCGGAGCGGCATGTAACGCCAGCGCCGCCGCGTTGCGCTCCGGTTTACCACCGGTCTTCAGCACGCGCGTGAGATCGTTGATTGCGGCGTCATCGGCATGGGGCCCAACGCAACGCCAAAGCTCAGGCGCGACCGGCCGTCCCGCGGCCCATCGCTCATGCGCGTAATCGCACAGCATGCGCATCAAGCTCGGGTTGGCGCGACTATCGAGGCCTTGAATGGGGGCTAGCGTCGAGCCGATGAACAGTGCTTTCAGAACCATGTGGTTCCATGAGTTTTCGTCGAACTGCTCTGCCGGGTACGGATTGCGATGAGCGACCGCCTCGAAGATCGGTTGCATCCCGCTTCGTGCGCCCTCACGAGCCCGCGCAATATGCAGCTGTGGCTCCGGATAAAGTGGTAGGCCGCGATAGAAGGTAATCAGTTCGCCGACGTCGGCGGTGCGGAACAACTGCTCCAGCCGATCGCGGAAATGCGCGGCGTCAGACTTGTAGCTGGCGAGAATGAAGACGAGGCGGGCGGCCTGATCAATGCTCCACTCGGATGGATCCCAACCGGCCCGTGCTTTGTCTGCGTTTGCGAGATCTTCAGCGCCAAGCTTGAGATCATCCTTGCCGAGCCTTCGCGTGGCGTAGCCTAGTGCCAGGTAGAGCGACTTGTCGGAAGAAGTCGTGCCGAGCAGTTCCGTTTGTTCGGCGAACCACTTCGATGCGGGTGGCTTGCACCGCTCGATCACCCAGCTTCGGAGTAATTCGGACGGGGAGGCGAGACCCTTATCCATAAGCTGATCCAATCTCGCACTGATAATTTGCTTCGGCGAAGAGTATGACCTTGAACATTGCTTTGTCCAGTTCGGTCGGATGACCAGTTGTTCGATCGGCGATGCAGGACGATAAGAAAAAGTGCGACGGCTGCATCAAACCGTTGACGACAAGTGCGAGAAGCATAGCATAGGCAGTGTGGCGGCAGGCGGTATGCAAGCGCTGACTCCTCCGTCTATTGTTGCCGAACTTGATGCCATGCGAGGGTGACGCAATGTGCCGTGTGTTTGCTAACCAGCCCATCGCCTCTTATGAACCTGAAACACGCTCGATCCGGCTGGGAGGGCACGCGACGTCGATCCGGCTCGAGCGGGTATTCTGGAAAATCCTGGATGAGATTGCCGCGCGTCAGAGCGTGACGCTGCCGCGGTTCCTCAATACGCTACACGACGAGGTGCTGGAGATTCACGGTGCCTGTCATAACTTCGCGTCGCTACTGCGCTGCACGTGCCTGAAGTATGCCAGCGAAATCCGCGATGATGACACCGCGCACCGGAAGTTGGCCGCTAGCGAAGTGCATGATTTTTCAATATCGGAACGCGAGCAACATCAAGCGCCGGTCGTATCTGCCGTTGGAACCTTTTGAGCCGGCGAGCAACTTCGCGCGTGTAGTAGCAGTCTACTACCTATCTGCCATCGGCTTCAGCGTACTCTGATGCCATGCGTCACGGGAGCGCTGACGTGACCTGGTGTGCTTGAACGGAGTTGCGCATGGCAAAAACGATCCACTCGATGATCCGCGTCCTCGACGAAAAGCGTTCCGTCGATTTTTACGAGCGGGCCTTCGGACTGCAGATCGCTGACCGTTTCGGCTTCGATGGCTTCACGCTGGTGTACCTGCGCAATCCGGAAGCTGATTTCGAACTCGAGCTGACCATAAATCACGACCGGAACGAGCCGTATGATCCCGGCAATGGTTACGGCCATCTGGCACTCGCCGTCGACGACATCGAGGCCGAGCATGCCCGCTTCGAGCGCGAGGGCCTGAAGCCTAATCCCGTCAAAGAATTCAACAGGGAAGGCGCCTTGCTGGCGAAGTTCTTCTTCGTCGAAGATCCCGACGGTTACAAAATTGAAGTCTTGCAGAAGCACGGCCGGTACCGCTGATCACTACCAAAACAAAATAAACGCCAGAGAGGAAACGCAATGAGTGACGAGCACGCATCATCGATTGCTGCCGGTACGAATGGCATGGATCGCCGGCAGTTTTTGGCCGGAACGACGGCATCGACCGTGGCGCTGATGACGATCACGGCGTCGGCGGTCATTCACACCACGGAAGCGTGGGGACTGGAAACCAAGGCGATCAAGCCGGAGCAGATGCGTACTCTGATCAAGATGGCGCGCGATATCTTCCCGCACGATAAGATCCCGGACAAGTTCTACGCCATAGCTTGCAAGAGCTATGATGAGAAATCGGCCGCCGATCCGAAGATGAAGAAGTTGATCGACGACGGCTTGAAGCGCTTTGACGATGCGGCCAAGGCTGCGCACAAGATGCCCTATGCCGAAGTCGCATGGGAAGCGCAGCGGGTCGCGCTGTTGAAGAAGAACACGGACAGCGCCCTGTTCAAGAAGATGCGCGGTGACCTAGTGGTCTCTCTCTATAACCAAAAAGATGTGTGGCCGATGTTTGGATACGAAGGCGAGAGCGCGTCGAAAGGCGGCTACATCGCCCGCGGATTCAACGACATCAACTGGCTCTGAGCGATCGGCAAGAGATAACCGGAGGAACACACATGGCTGCGAAATTCGAACTCACCGATAGCTCCGTCGTCGTTGTTGTCGGATCGGGGGCTGGCGGCGGAACGCTCGCAACAGACCTTGCCTTGAAAGGCATCAACGTGGTCTGCCTAGAAGCAGGAAAGCGGCACGAAACCGAGGATTTCCTCAACGACGAATGGGCATCGTTCGGTCAGTTGGCCTGGGGCGACATGCGGATGACGTCCGGCTCGTGGCGGGTGGCGAAGGACTTCGCCAATCTGCCCGCCTGGATCGTCAAGGCGGTCGGCGGCTCGACGACGCACTGGGCCGGCGCGTCGCTGCGTTTCCAGGAGCACGAGTTCAAGACCAAGACCACATACGGCAACCTCGCCGGTGCCAACCTTCTCGACTGGCCGATCACGCTGAAGGACTTGGAGCCGTACTATGCGAAGGCCGAGGACCGCATGGGTGTCACGCTGACCAATGGGATCGCCGGTTTGCCCGGATCGAACAATTACAAGGTGTTCGAAGCGGGCGCCAAGAAGATCGGTTACTCGAAGGTATCGACCGGGCGCATGGCCATCAATTCGGCAGAGCGCAACGGCCGCGCCGCCTGTCAGCAAGTCGGGTTCTGCTTCCAAGGCTGCAAGACGGGTGCGAAATGGTCGACGCTCGTTGCCGAAATCCCGCGCGGCGAAGCGACGGGAAAACTCGAAGTGCGGCCAGAGTGCCACGTGACGAAGATCGAGCACGATGCGTCCGGTAAAGTTACCGGTGTGGTCTATCGCGATAAGGACGGCAAGGAGCAACGCCAGAAGGCCCGGGTCGTCGCCGTGGCAGGTAACTCGATCGAGACGCCGCGTTTGTTGCTGCTGTCGGCATCTTCGAAGTATCCTCAAGGGCTTGCCAACACGTCGGGTCAGGTCGGGCGCAACTACATGCGTCACATGACAGGATCTGTATACGGCGTGTTCGACAAGCCGGTGAAGATGTGGCGCGGCTCGACGATGGCCGGCATCGTGCAGGACGAGGCGGGCTTCAATCCAAAACGAGGCTTCGCCGGCGGTTACGAGTTGGAGACGCTTTCGCTCGGTGTGCCGTTCATGGCAGCGTTCCTCGATCCAGGCGCATGGGGCCGCGAATTCGCATCGGCGATGGATTCGTACGCGCACATGGCCGGCATGTGGATTGTCGGTGAGGACATGCCGCAGGAAAAGAACGGCGTGTCTCTGCACAAGACCGTGAAAGATAAGTGGGGATTGCCGGTTCCCAATGTTCACTTCGACGATCACCCGAACGATGTCGCCATGCGCAATCACGCCTACAAGCAGGGCTCGGCGATGTACGAGTCAGTGGGTGCGACGCGCACGTTCCCGACAACACCCTATCCCTCGACGCATAATCTGGGCACCTGCCGCATGTCCGAGAAACCGCGCGATGGCGTCGTCAACAAGTGGGGGCAAACCCACGATATCGCGAATTTGTTCGTGTCGGATGGCAGCCAGTTCACAACCGGTGCCGCGGAAAATCCAACACTGACGATCGTGACGTTGGCCATTCGTCAAGCCGACTATATCGCCGAACAGATGGCAAAGAACGCGATCTAGGAGGACGGCGCGTGCTCCAACTCGCGCCAATTCCATCGTTCCAAGCTACGCTACAACCTTCAGCCGAATAGCGTCCGGCACCGGCAACGGTGCGTTGGCACGGTGCCGCGAGATAATCAGATGAATCTTGGCTTCTTTACCATGCCGATCCACCCCGTGGGTAAGGACTGGCGCGTTTCGCTTCGAGAGGATCGAGAAGCTTTTATCCTGGCGGACGAGCTGGGGTTCACCGAAGGCTACGTTGGCGAGCACATCACCGACAAATCGGAAAACATCACGTCCAGCCTGATTTTCATCGCGACGCTGGCGGAGGCGACGAAGAACATCAGGCTTGGAACTGGCACGGTCAACTTGCCGAATTCGCATCCAGCCCAGGTGGCCGCCGATGTCGCGATGGTCGACCACCTGCTCAACGGCCGCTTCATCTTCGGCATCTCTCCGGGCGGGTTGCTGTCCGATGCAGAGGCGTTCGGCAATCTCGACGCGAACCGTGCCGAGATGTTCCTGGAATCGATAAATCACGTGCTGGCACTATGGTCCAAGGAGGCACCGTATAATGTCAGCGGCAAGTACTGGAATGTCTCGACAGCGCGGACCTTGATGGCTGAAATCGGCCAAGGCTTCATTCCACAACCGCTGCAGCGTCCACATCCGCCGATCGTAGTGACGGCGGTGGCGCCGCATTCGAAGGGTGTGACCGAGGCAGCAGCGCGCGGATGGGATCCGATCTCGGCCAACTTCCTGATGCCGGTATGGGTAAAGAGCCATTGGCCGAAGTATGCCGAGGGCTGTGCGAAGGGCGGCCGTAAAGCCGACGCCGCCAACTGGCGCGTGGCGAAAAGCGTTTTTGTCGCCGATGACGACGAGACGGCTCGCGAGTATGTAATGAATGCGAGTAGTCCGTACCGTCAATACTATGGCTCGCTGGCCGCCAAGCTGATCAAAAACGGCCGCATCGAACTCTTCAAGACATCGCGCGATATGCCGGATTCGGATGTGACGCTCGACTATATTTGCGACAACCTCGTCATCTGGGGTTCACCGCAGAAAGTCGCCGGCGAGATATTGGCGTTCCGCGAACAGGTCGGCGACTTTGGTACCTTGCTCTATGCAGGTCACGACTGGCTCGATCGCGACTTGGCGCGCCGGTCGATGGTGCTGGCGGCGGAAAAAGTGCTGCCGATCGTCAACAAGGCGATCGGGCAGACCGGGAAGCGTGCCGCGGAGTAGGTGCGTACCAATGTGATCTGGAATGATCAGCCGGTCAGGTATTATACGGCCGGCTGATTCCAGCCATCGCCTCGAGAACGGAACAGACCGCCGCCACATCCTCGGCATCGCGCCCCATGGCCAGCGCGGCCTCGTACAACGCGCCCGTTGCGTTGAACAGTGGCGTCGGGCAGTCGAGCGAGGCGGCAAAATCGCCGATCACCGTCATGTCCTTTTTCCACGTGCGAGAGCGCATGGTGGCGGGCAAATAGGTGTTGGCCGCCAGCATCGGCGCGACGCGTGAAAGTCGCGTCCCATCAGCTTCGTTTTTCGCGGTATTACGTAAAGCATCACGCTTGTAATCGTGTTGACATTAGGTCGCACGTGCCGAATGTTGCCGTAAGAATGCGGGCTGCAAACCCGTTATAATCTGACAGCGACCTCGGGGGAGGCACGGGATTGATGAGCAAAAATGATCTCGGCCTTGCGGCGATCGGCGACAACGCGATCGAGCTGATTACCACCGATCGTCTTCCTCACTATGAGGCGTACGGTTGGCATCACTGGCCGGAACATCCCTGGCTGTCCTATCAATTCCGGCGCGGCCTCGGCGAAACGCAGGAGGGCGGCGGTTCGGTCAGCGAAGTGATGCAGGCGGCGGTCGCG
>JANOOW010000546.1:0-7320 GCA_031421555.1 Hyphomicrobiaceae bacterium
CAGTGTGATGGGGCGTCGACTTCACTCTTTCGCGTCGAAGTCCTTGATGATGTAGCGATGAATGCTTTCCACCTTGATGCGCTCTTCGTTCAGCGCCCATCCGCGCACCGAGATGCCAGCTTCGTGCACGGTATCGGGCGAGCCCGAGACGAGCGGGTGCCACCAGGCGAGGCCGCGGCCTTCCTCGATGCGCCGATAGCCGCAGCTCGATGGCAGCCAGCTGAGCGAACGCACTTTTTCCGGGTCGATGGCGATGCAATCAGGTACTTCGTGATGGCGGTTGGGATAGTCGCTGCAGCGGCAGCTGCCGACGTCGAGCAGGCGGCAGGACAGCCGGGTCAGGTGGATTTCGTCGGTATCCTCGTCTTGCAGCTTGACCAGGCAGCAGCGGCCGCAGCCGTCGCACAGGCTTTCCCATTCCGAACGGCTCATTTCTTCCAGGGTTTTGTGTTCCCAAAACGGAACATCTAGGCCCTTTACACCGTCAACCACTCTGTTCGTCCTCGCATGCCGCCGTAGACAGGTGTAAATTAGAGCTCATCGCCTGTCTTCGCGATTCTTGCATGTTTACGAATGAGCCGGACACGATGAGTTGGTAGCGATTGGATATGCTGAAGCACGCACAGTTGAAGGAATGGTTCCGAAAGCACGCCGGGAAGTTCCAGGCGAGCAACTGGTTGCGCCTCGATTCATTGATCGATTCGTCGCTCTCTGGAACTTGGGAGCGGACCAAGGATGCGTATAATGCGGCGTCCAGTTTTGGCATGCGCTTTCGCGTATCCGGCTGGCCGCGCGTATTTACCGAGATCGGTTCCGAGGCAATGACGCTCGGCGTCGGCGGCCTGTTCGTACTTTATATGCTCGCGCTGCCCGCATTCCTCGAAGTGGACGAGGAGAAATACCTCACGCCCGGCAAGTATTCGGTCAAGTTTCTCGACGCGCGCGGCAACGAGATCGGCAAACGCGGCATCAATCTCAACGATGCAATTCCGCTGGAGGAGATTCCCGAGGTTTTGATCCGCGCGACGATGGCTACGGAAGACCGGCGCTTCTACGATCATTTCGGTATCGACTTCATCGGTACATTGCGTGCGCTCGTTGCCAACGTGAATGCCGGCGAGACCGTGCAGGGCGGCTCGACCCTGACGCAACAGCTGGCGAAAAACCTGTTCCTGTCATCCGAACGCTCTTTGCAGCGCAAGATCAAGGAAGTGTTCATGTCGTTCTGGCTGGAAAGCCGGTTGAGCAAGCGCGACATTTTGAAATTATATCTCGATCGCGCCTACATGGGCGGTGGCACCTTCGGCGTCGAAGCTGCAGCGCAATTCTACTTCGGCAAGTCCGTGCGCGAAGTGAACATGGCCGAGGCGGCGATGATGGCCGGCCTGTTCAAGGCGCCAACCAAGTACGCGCCGCACTCGAACCTGCCAGCGGCGAGGGCGCGTGCCAATGACGTGCTGTCGAACCTGGTGGAAGCCGGCTTCTACACGCCGGGGCAAATTCACAATGCGCGGCTCAACCCCGCCAGAGTGATCGAAACGCGCAATTCGGCAAGCCCCGACTGGTTTCTCGATTTTGCCTACGAAGAAATCCAGCGCGTGATGGAAGGCAAAGGCCAATTCGTCCTCACCGCGCGCACCACCGTCGATCTGCCGTTGCAGCAGGCGGGCGACAGCGCGTTGCAGTCGACCATCCGGCTCGATGGCAAAGTCAGCCGCGTCAAGTCCGGCGCGCTGATCGCGATGGAGCCGGACGGCGCCGTCAAAGCTCTTGTTGGTGGCCTCGACTATGGTGAGAGCCAGTTCAATCGCGCAACGCATGCGCGACGGCAGCCCGGCTCGTCGTTCAAGCTCTACGTCTACGCGACGGCGTTAGAAAACGGCTATACGTCGAAGTCGATCGTCAGCGACAGCACGGCCGGCTGCGGGAACTGGTCGCCGAAAAACTACAACGGCAGTGGCGGTTCCGGCCGTTCGATCGCCATCGGCGATGCCTTCAAGACGTCACTCAACACCACCGCCGTCGACCTGTCGTTGAAGGCTGGCCGCGACAAGGTGGTCGAGATGACCCAGCGTCTTGGCATCGACGGCGTCAAGAAGACGTGCTCGATGGCGCTGGGCGACACCGGTATCACACCGATCCAGCATACCGGAGCCTACGCGGCCTTCGCCAACGGCGGCAAGCTGGCGAAGCCGTACGCCATCCTCGAAGTGTTCAACGCCAAGGGTGATCTCCTTTACAGCCGCGAACGTGATGAACCAGAGGCACCGCTTGTCCTGCGCCCGCGCGTCGTCGAGCAGATGAACCAGCTGATGCAGCTCGTTGTCACCGAAGGCACGGGTAAAAAAGCAGCGCTGGACTTCACCCACTCGGTCGGCAAAACCGGCACCAGCTCGAGCTATCGCGACGCCTGGTTCCTAGGCTTCACCGGCTCGCTCGTCACCGGCGTATGGCTTGGCAACGACGACTACACGAAGATGAACAATATCACCGGCGGCAGCTTGCCGGCTGCTACCTGGGCCGGCTTCATGTCGGTTGCTCATCCGAACAAGGACATCGCAACCATCCCAGGTTTGACACCGCATCCAGCACAGGTGGCGGAGAAGCAGCGGCTGGCGGAGGTGCGGCGGCTGGAGCCTGCGGCAGTGAACGCCGCAGGCGATGGCGCGCCGCGCCGCAACAACAGCATCATGCCGGATTCCACGCGTGATGCTTTGAAGAAGCTCTCGGTAGCGCTACGCAAGGCCGGTGCGGTTGTGCCAGAGACGCCGGCTCTACCTGGCGCAGCTCCCTCGCCGGCATTGTCCGCGCAAGACCGGCGGGCTGAGGCTCGTCCCGGCGCGAGTGGGCGTCCCTGAGATGACGATCGGGATCCTCAGACATTTGCCGCGGGTGCGATCGGCGCGCTTTCCAGCATTCGCCAGCGTACGCAGCATCGTTGTCGGCGCCTTCGATGCCGCCATCAACCTGATCGTCTTCGTCGTCATCGCACTCGGTTTCGGCGTCTGGTCGAGTTGGGTACTCGTTGAGCGCGGCTCGCGATTGACGACGCGGACTAGCGGACCCTGGGTGATGTGGACGGCAGCCGGAAGGCCTGATGCCGATCCATACACGCGCGCGCATTTCGTTCGTAGCGGAAGTCTGCCGTTGAGTTCGACTGCGATCCACACCTGGGTGGCGCGGGTCGACGACGAGGGCCAGGGCCTGCATTCGTCGTGCGAGTATGCCCTGCAAGGCGACGGCCTCGAAGGAGAGTGGTGGAGCCTGACGGTGTTTGACGAAAAGGGCAGGTTGATAGCCAATTCCGCCGGGCGCTACTCGTACACGTCGCGCACGATCGCACTCGGGGCCGACGGCAGTTACATCGTTACGTTGGCGCGCGACGCCCGTCCCGGCAACTGGTTGCCCACGGGAGGCGCTGGCCGTCCGGTGCTCGTGCTGACGCGCCCCGCGCCGCGACCGAACGCAACGCCAGCGGAAATCGAAGCCGCGCTGCGGGTTCTGCCCGCAATCCGGCGCATTGCATGCCGATAGGCCGGGATCCCATGGTCAACGAACAGCCGGCCCGCCGTTATCCCCGTCTGCGCTGGCGCACGCTCGCACTCGCTGTGCTGGGTGGCGGTATCGTGCATGTATGCATGACTTTTGCCTGGCCCTACCTTTCGGTTGCCGGCCCGGTACAGCAACTGGCTGCAAGCTTGCCGCCGAACGTGATGCGGATCTTGCCGGCGGCGACGCCGAAGTCGCAACTGATCCCGTTTCAGGGTCCGGATCTGCGGTACGCCGCTTGTCGCGTCAACGTGGCGGAGGCGGCCTACGTCGTGCGCGCCACGCTGCCCGAGGCGGGATGGACGTTTTCGGTGCATAATGGAGCTGGCGACAGCATTTATGTCGTCACTGGACAGGACCAGCGGCGCACCGACATTGCCGTGCTGTTGCTGCCGCCGGGCGATCAGTTCGTCGGCGTTTTGCCAGAAGCGCGGTTGGCGGCGGGATTGGCGCAGATATCGATGCCGGGTGCTGAAGGCATCGTTCTCATCCGGGCGCCCGACAAAGGCGTTGCCTATCAGGCAGAGCTACTAGCGGAACTCGCAAAGGCAACGTGTACGCCCAAACGGTCGTAAATAAAATGAATTGATCGAGGCTCATCCTACTCCGCGATGTCGAGACGGTCGCGACGCTTGCCCCGCCGTGGCACTTGCGTCGCCTTTGCGTGGTGCTCGCTCCATCTCTCGTAACGAACACCGGGAAAAAGTATGATCTCGGCACTTTGCGCGCGCTTGACCGAAGCAGCAGGCTTGACAGTCCGGTTTATCGCCCGCCGCGCAACGTCTAGAATTCGATGAATGGTTGCCATGTTCGTTGTCCCCGTGATTCCGCCGCACGATCAGTTGCAGCCCGGCTGGGCTAGACTTCTCCTGATGCGATTCAGAGCGTCAGAAAGCGACGCATAATGACGGCTCATGAATTACACAGGCTACTGTTTCGATTAACAATTAGTTAATGCGTTTTGTTCCGCCGTGAATGTTGCAAACGAAGATCCATGAGTGTTGCAAGCCGCGCGAACTCACAACCAATCCTCGAGGAAATGCCGTCCCTGACGGTCCTCGATTTCGACGATCCATAGGTCGGGGTCGAACTCGGTCTGGCGAGCCAGATAATTTTCGACATCGGCATCGCTCGCCGTCACCGCATCGAGATGGAGCGTCCACTGACGATCTGTCTGACCTTCGTCGAACCCGGCAGGCGCTGGACCGTAAAGCGCGGCGTGCCCGTTCAGATGCGCGATCTTGATGAAAATGGCGCCGGCATCGTCATCGCCGTGGCGCACGACCATGGCGGGCACGGCAACGCTGGCACACCGGCGCACGTAGGCTTTGACCCAGATTTCGGCCTTCAATCGCATGCAGGGGGATTACGCGTTGAGCCGCTGGCGCACAAGAACTCTATCGCGCGTCGGCTATCTGATGACGGGGGAACGGCCGGCTGCGGTCAGGCGGCCGAGACGGCTGACGAGCGGCCCCGATACTCGCCCGCTCTGGGCCATGTTCTGGTCCGTCTCGAACTCGCGAATGGCCCGCACGGTATCTTCGTTGGTGCGGCCGGTTACCTTGCCGGGATTGTAGCCGAGGGATGACAGAGACTGCTGCACAGTGCGCACCAGTTGCTCGCTGCGCTGGCGCTTGTCCTTCGGCAACGCTTGCCATTGCGCCGAGATCTGCGCGGACGTCGCCTTCGATACGCCGAGCACGATCGCCTTCATCACCGCCTCGGTCGGCTCGCCGGTTGGCGTCAGACCGTGATCGTGCTCCCACGCCATGATCGCCGCGCGGGTGACGGTGCCAGCTACCCCGTCCGGTACGCCAGGCTCGTACCCGCGTACCTGCAACTCGCGCTGGACCGAGGCGACCACCTCAGGTGAATCGGCTGCACCGGCGGATTGTGCCGCATCGGTGGCTGCCGGCTCGACGGTCTTGCGCGCTGGCTCTTGCGGCCGCTTCGGATCGGTCCTGACCATTGGTGCGATCGGCGGCGAAACCGTCGGAGGGTTAACGACAAATGGCTGTGTGCTCGGCAGACGCTGTGCCGCATTAACGGTTTCAACTGGCTGATCGGCACTCAGCCGGCGCGCGCGATCGGCATCGATGCGCTGCTGATTGCGTTCATTCGCTGAGCGGGCGCCACCGTGAGGCGCCGTGCCGCCCTGCAAGAGCATGACATTGCCAGCCACGCCCGCGCTCAGCAGGACGAAGATGGAAACGGCATATCTCGCGTGGCTCGGCGTCATCCAGTCATTTCCAGGATGTAGGGCAGTTCCGCACGCGAGTATGGAGTGATGCCGTAAAGAGGCTGTTAACTGCTCTGGAGTTGACCGTTCAAGCGAACTTAAAATTTGAACTAAATGCGCTTCAAAGTGCAGTGCTGCGCTGAACGCGACTTCAAGTTGTGCCGGGTAAGGTTATTGGCGGGGCAGTCCATATCGCTGCTTCGATAACCATGGACACGACGTCGATGTTTCTCATACGCGCCGCTTTCGGTCTCGCTGTCATCGTCATGCTTTTGCCGGCGGACGAAGCGCAACAGGCAAAAGTCACCGGCCAGGCTGGAACCGTGGTCGAACGGGCGGCCACCTTTTGCGAGCGTAACGTCAACACCTGCGCCGCCGGTGCCGAGCTGTGGGCAACCTTCCTCAAGAAGGCCGAGTTCGGCGCCAAGCTCGCCGGCAATATGATCCAGGACTACATGAAGGGCAGTGCGGTATCGCGAGAGCAGCGGCAGATGATCGGCGAGCCTAATCGCCAGCAGCCGTTCGAGGCGCCGCTGCAGCCGGCTCCCGCGCGCACGATCGAGCCGGGCCGGGGTACGCTCGCGCCAAACGATCTCGCACCCGCCTGGCGCGGCCGCCCCGTGCGCACCGGCACTGGCGCGTGAGTGACGTTAGGCCCTCTTGCTGAAGCAGGGTTGCAAGGCCTATGTGCGGTGTAGGCGCAGCGGATCTGCCCGCCGCGCACCGGACGTTCAAGCTATGCCGATCGATCACATCCGCGACGACTTCGAGCTCCTCGACGATTGGGAAGATCGCTATCGCTATGTGATGGAACTCGGCCGCGCCATGCCGCCGCTCGATGAATCCTTGCGAACCGGCACCAACAAAGTGCGCGGCTGCGCGAGCCAGGTTTGGCTGGCCGCGAAAATTGCGCCCACGGCCAGCGGTGATCAGACGCTCGTCCTCGCCGGCGACAGCGATGCCCATCTCGTGCGCGGCCTCGTCGCCATCGTTATCGCGATTTACGAAGGCCGTCCGCTGGACGAGATCGCAACGCTCGATGCCGAGGCCGAGTTGGCGACGCTAGGTTTGCGCGAACATCTCACGCCGCAGCGCTCCAACGGCCTCGCCTCGATGATCAAGCGCATTAGGGCCGATGCGCGAGCCGCGCTTGGGTAATGTTTGCCGTGGCTGCGTTCAGCGGCAGCGCTTGTATGTTCGCGCGATCCTGCCCCGCGCTAGGGTCAGCGTGTCATCGGCGACCTTGAGCGTGAACGCGTCGCGCTGTTTGTCGCCCTCGACCGAACAGGCAGCCGCGACCTTCCAAGCCGCGCCGGTTTTCTTCACCGACGTGAATTTGCAATGCGCCTCGTGTTGGTCGTAGCCCTTCGCCGTCATCACTATCGGTGCGGCCTGCCGGTCCTGCGGAATCTTGCACTGCGCGGCCGAGACACCCCAGGTGCCAACGTAGGCCGGCTCCGCTGCAAGGGCGGGCGAGGCGGTGAGGAGGAAGGTGGCGAGGAGGAGAGGGCGGGTGGGGTTCATTGCGGTGC
>JANOOW010000547.1:0-4903 GCA_031421555.1 Hyphomicrobiaceae bacterium
CCGGCGGAAGGGTTGCACCGCCGAGCGATCGAACACGGAGCCAAGCCAGTACTGGTTCTGCTGACGTTGGATGGCGATGTTCTTGACGATTGGCAGACGCACTCGTTCGAGCACTTCCGGATCGATACCCTTGGCAACCAGCGAAGCAGCGATCTCGAGTACCGCAGCGCGCGCGATCTCAGGCTCGGCCGCGCCCGGATGGCCGTAGGCGATGTTCTCGGCGATGGTGGTCGGCAGCATCAGGTTGTCCTGGCCGACCAGCGCCATGTGCGCCCGGACGTCCGCGATCCGCGCGGCGCGAATGTCGGTTCCATCCAGCCGGACGCTGCCCGCGGTCGGATCGTAGTAGCGCAGCATCAGGTTGAGCAGCGTGCTCTTGCCCGTGCCGCTCGGGCCAACGAAGGCGACCATCTCACCGGGGCGGATGAGGGCGCTGACGTCCGACAGCACCGCCGCCCCGTCGCGATAGCCGAAACCGACGCAGTCGAGCGTCAGCGTGCGTGGCTGCACGGGCAGGGCAACGGCGTCAGGTCGGTCGACGATCGGCTCCGGCTCGTCCAGCACGCGGAACACACGGCGTGAGGCCGCCTCGAAGATGCGCACTTTGGCAAAGAACTCGGTCAGCCACTTCAGCGGATCCCACAGCTTGCGCAGGTAGTCCATGAAAATGATGAGCGTGCCGACCGTCATGCCGCCCGTCACCGGGGCCAGGAACTGGTCACGATAGACGAGCCAGCCGCCGTAGCCAAGGATGATCGCGGCGCCGACCGCCAGGATGCTGTCGCGGGCGAGCGGGTAGAGCTGCTCCTGCCAGTTCAGCCGCAGCAGCGCGTCGACGCTGCGGCCGACCGCGCCGCCGAAGCGGATGAACTCGAACGGCTCGCGCCGGAACGCCTGCGCCAGCGGCACGCGCAGCATCGCCTGCTGGATGTGCGCGGTGAGGTCAGCGTCGACCTGCTTGGAGGCGAGCGCGCGCTCGTGGATGCGCAGGCCGAACCGCCAGTTGCTCCAGATGATCAGCGGCGCCACGGAGAAGGCCGCCAGCGTCAGCCACACGTTGCGCGACGCCAGGATCGTGGTCATGACGACGAGGGTCACGGCGGCGACGGACGTGCCGATGATCACGTCCGTGACGCCCCAGGGGCCAAAGGCGTCCGTCGTCAGCCGGTAGATTGAATCGCCCTGCGGGCGCGTGCGATGGTAGGTCAGCCCGAGCGCCTGCAGCTTGGCGAACAGATCGAAGCGGACACGCCTCGTGCCGCGGTAGTTGAGCTGGTAGTTCAACATCATGCGCGCCATCCAGGACGCATAGCCGACCACCTGCAGCCCGAGCCCAATCACGACGAGGCCGATGATCTGGCCCGGCTTGTCGTCCGGCAGCAGAGCCAGGAACGTGTCGTGGATCCAGTCGCCCTTGGGCTCGCTCGTCAGCACACGGTCGACCAGGATGGCCAGCGGCCAGGCCTCCAGCAGGCCGACGGCGACGTTGACGCTGATCAGCAGGACGAGCACGGCGATCCCCGGCCAGTCCGGGGCGAAATATCCGGTCGCCCGCCGGAAGACGGGCTGAGAACGGGATCGGTCGAAGTCGGCCATGGCTTGTGTTCACGTCGAGTCCGCTGGTCTCTTGTGCAACGTACACAACGCAGGAGACGGGATAAGGTCGCCGCCAACGGGTTGAACATAGTGCGGTGCTCCCGCACTTCGATGCGTTCGGCCGGGTCCTGCTTCTGCTCGGCCATTCCAAGATCGAGAGCACCGTTCGATACCTTGGCATCGAGGTCGACGATGCCATCGAGATCGCGGAGAAGATCGACATCTGAGGCTGACGCGATACTTCGGTTAGCGGACGTGGTCGGCCGCGTGCTTTGCGTCGCAGATCCGCAGCCATCGACTTCCGGTATGGTATAAGCTCGACTTTTGATGGCGGCATCGCGCGAGCGTGTCCCGCAAAACTCGTCGTCACGATTGTCTTCATTGACCCTTGATCCGTCCCAAGGTGTTCGCAACCAGGGGCTGCAAGGCATTTTGCGGGAATGGATAGACTGAGCTGACGTTGATTTCGCAGAGCACATAAGTATCGGCCCCGGCAGTATCCTTCGGCCCGTATAGGAAGTCGGCGTCCCAGAGGACAGGAAGTTGGGACCGATCGAGCCCCAGAAGTCCGCACATCTCTGCGATCCATTCGTGCTCCAATTTCTGCTTCAAACGTTGAAAATCAGAACGCGTCGGCGGAAAATAGTGTCTGGGTCCAGGTTGCGGCGCTTCGCTTGGCGACCTGCCCGCCGGAACCGGATAGAGAGCATTCACGAGCTGCTCTCCGAACCCCGCGACCCGGTCTGCGACGACATAGCAACGCACCATTCCCTCGGGCAGACGCGATTGATACGGCTGATCAATCACCCCGGCGCCAGTCGCGAAGTAGGTTCCGCACCGCGACAGTAACGCACTCACCGTCATCGTCTCTGCGACGCTGTCACGCTTGGCGTGGCGGACTTGCAAGACGGCATCCAGCGACACCTTGGCTTGCCTCGGCTCCGCCAGCTCTACTTGCCAGATGCCGTCTCCACTCTGGCCACGAAGCTGCTTCAGCACCCTCGGAGGGGCGGACACCAAACTATCGAGAAACTGCGCTCGCATTGCTTCCGCGGTCGCGTAATGCCGCGTATCGCAGCCCCAGCTCATGTTCCGCGTGCGATACAGCACTTCCTTGGTGCCCATCCGGTCGATCACATCGGGATGGGCGCTCACCATCACACCGGCCGACGCGACGTCCCGCAGCATCGCGTTCAGGATGGTCCTGTCGCGTCCGGCCTCGTTCGGATTGAACCAGACCAGCACACCGTCGAAGCCCAGAAGCTGGGCTCGGACTACGTCGACGAGTTTGTCAGCAAAAGGTGCCCCGACGACTTCAGCGCCAGCAGTGCGGAAGGCGGCGGCGATGTCAGCAAAGCGCGACTGCTCCAACTTGGTCGCAAGCAACTGCTCTGCATCTGCGGGAAAGAGAATTGCCAGTCGGCATCGTTCGGTCTTCATGTTCGCAGGCCTCCAAACGTCGAGCTGAGCTGTCTGGAGAAGGAACGTCGGATCAGTCCGACAAGGCTCCAGGTCCGCCAGCGCGACAGCGCAGGAACTTGGGCCTGAGCCTCACGGGGCGTCCGCACGACCCCATGCATTCGTTTACTCTTGGCCGTCGCCGGCGACAAGTCCGACTTGCGCACTCGAACAGACACGTCGCGCACTAATCGCATTCAATGGTGAATCGCGATGGCGTCGGCTCCACCTCAGATAGCGAACGCAACACTCGGCTCGATCCGAACTTGCGAAGACGGGGACGTCAATGTCTGTTCATGGGATTGGCTGACCGATCGCTGCGCCGAGTAACTTCGAGCCTTGCCATTCCAAGCGTTCACTAAGCCGTGGCCAGGCGACAGTCGAAGTTTTCAAGTGCTGTCCAGTTATCACCGCCGCAACGAGCCAGTTGGCGATATGAGCGGTCTAGCGGCGCCGTGCCTACAATGTCACGTCCCCATTCAATCGTACATGCAGTAGACGGGATTTATTATGGCCGTGCCAGCAGGAGGTCAGCGCCTTTCTCTGCGATCATGAAGGTGGCGGCGTTGGTGTTGGCGGAAGGCATCGTCGGCATCACCGAGGCGTCGATCACCCGAAGGCTGGCGATGCCCTTCACTCGCAACTGGTCGTCGACCACGGCCATCGGGTCTGCCCCCATGCGGCATGAACTGACCGCATGATAGACCGTCGCGCCGCGCGAGCGGGCATAGTCGAGTATCTCGTCATCGCTGGTCACACGCTCGCCGGGCATGGTCTCGGCTTCGAAGTAAGGTTTCAGGGCGGCGGTCGCTAAGAATCGGCGGCACCATTTCAGACCGTCGATCATCGAGCGCCGATCGGTCTCTGCGGCGAGGTAGTTTGGCTGAATGAGGGGCGCTTCGTCGGGGTCGGCCGAGCGGGCGCGGATATAACCTTTGCTCTCGGGGCGAAGCTGCCAGACGCCAGCGGTCATGCCGGGGAAAGGTTGAAGCTGGCCGAACACGCCTTCCGAGTAACTCGCCGGCGAGAAGACGAATTGCAGATCGGGCGTGGCGAGATGCGGTTGCGAACGGACGAAAGCGGCAACGTGCGCCGGGCTGAAGGACAGCAGGCCGGAGCCGGTTGCGAGCCAACGGGCGATTTCGACGCCGAGACGCCAGCCGCGCGCCCGCTCGTTGAAGGTCCCAATGCCGCGCACCTTGGCCGCGCATCTGACGGCGAAGTGGTCCTGGAAGCCCTCGCCGACGCCGGCCAGGGCGTGCCGGACGGGTACGCCGATATCGTTGAGTAGCGCCCCCGGCCCGACGCCTGACACCTGCAACAGATGCGGGCTGCCAATCGCGCCGGCGCTGAGGATGACTTCGCGGCCTGCTGCTATGTCGGCCACTTGCCCATGCCGCCGGATGCGCACGCCTGTCGCCCGTTTGCCCTCGAAGGTGAGCGCCAGTACCTGCGCCTCGGCCAACACATGCAAATTCGGGCGTTTTAGCGCCGGCCGCAGGAACGCATGCGCGGCGCTCCAGCGCCGGCCTCCCCGAATGGTGCGTTGATAGTAGGCCGTGCCCTCCTGGTCGCCGGAGTTGTAATCCGGATTGGCCTTCAGCCCGAGTTCACCTGCGCCCTTCAGGAATGCCTCGCATAGTGGATGCTTCGAGGGGATCTCCGAAACGTGCAGCGGACCATCTAAGCCTCGCGTTACCGGATCGCCACCGGCGAATGACTCGGACCTGCGAAAGTACGGCAGTACGTCGTCATACGACCAACCGCGGTTGCCGAGTTGTGCCCATGTATCGTAGTCGCGCGACTGGCCGCGCACATAGAGATGGCCGTTAATGGCACTCGATCCGCC
>JANOOW010000548.1:0-2942 GCA_031421555.1 Hyphomicrobiaceae bacterium
CCGCGGTTCACCTACGCGCTCATCGCGGCGGTGTCGGTCTTGATCATCGCTTGCCCTTGCGCGCTCGGTCTTGCGACACCGATGTCGATCATGGTCGGTGTGGGCTGAGGCGCGCAGGCAGGCGTGCTGATCAAGAACGCCGAAGCACTGGAGCGGATGGAGAAGGTCGACACGCTCGTCATCGACAAGACCGGCACGCTGACCGAGGGCCGGCCGAGCGTCGTCGCAATCAAAACCGCAGGCGGCATCGACGAAGCGGAGTTGTTACGATTGGCGGCCAGTCTCGAGCGATCGAGCGAGCATCCTCTCGCTGCCGCGATCGTGCGCACTGCCGAAGCCCGCGGATTGTCATTATCGGCGTCCGGGAATTTTGACCAGCCCGTCGGCAAGGGCGTCGTTGGTTCTGTCGACGGGCGGAAACTCGTGATCGGCAATCAGGCGATCATGGCGGATGCAGGCGTCGACACAGCTAGCCTTGCGAGCGCCGCCGACGAGATGCGCAGGGAAGGGGCAACCGCGATCTTCATTGCGATCGACGGCAAGGCAGCCGGCATCATCGCCATTGCCGATCCGATCAAGGCGACCACAGCCCCGGCAATCGCTGCCTTGCGGGCGAGCGGCATGCGCGTGGTCATGTTGACTGGCGACAACCGGACGACGGCCCAGGCGGTCGCCGCCAAGCTTGGCATCATCGAAGTCGAGGCGGAGGTGCTGCCCGAAGATAAAGCCCGCATCGTTGAGCGTTTGCGGGCTCAGGGCAGGGTCGTTGCGATGGCAGGCGATGGCGTCAACGATGCACCCGCGCTCGCCGCGGCCGACGTCGGCATTGCCATGGGCACAGGCACCGATGTTGCGATGGAAAGCGCTGGCGTAACTTTGCTGAAGGGCGACCTCACCGGCATCGTGCGGGCCCGGCACCTGTCGGCTGCGACGATGGCGAACATCCGGCAAAACCTGTTCTTCGCCTTCATCTACAATGCCGCTGGCGTGCCGGTGGCGGCGGGCGTGCTCTATCCCTTCTTCGGTGTCTTGATGTCGCCGGTCGTTGCGGCAGCCGCCATGGCGCTCTCTTCCGTCAGCGTCATCGGCAACGCGCTGCGGCTCAGACAAGTGAAGCTGTAAAGTCATGAGCGCAGGCCTGGCAGAAATTCCCGATTGGCCGCGGGCCTTGCGCTGGTACCTCGGCGTCTCGGTCGCAGGTCACCTCGTTTGGGAGGTGCTGCAGTTGCCACTCTACACATTGTGGTCGACCGGTACGTTCGGGCAAAAGGCATTCGCCGTCGTCCATTGCACGCTGGGTGATGCCATGATCGCCGGGCTCGCTATGCTAATAGCCCTTGCAGTGTTCGGACGCGCAACTTGGCCGGCGGATGGAGCACCCCGCGTTTTCCTGGCCAGCCTTGCGCTCGGTGCCGGCTACACAATTTACAGCGAATGGCTGAACGTCAGCGTCCGCGGCAGCTGGGCTTACTCCGCGTCGATGCCGGTTGTGCCGTTCATCGGGACGGGTCTGACCCCGCTCTTGCAGTGGATCGTCATTCCCGCCGTGGCGCAGTGGATCGCATTTGGCTACGTGCCGTGGCGCAATAGAGCTGCCGATGCGGCGCGAAGGTAGCATTATCCATGAACCGCCCTGCCGTTGCTCTCGCCCTTCTGTCCGCCGCCCTGTTTGGGGTGTCGACACCCGCCGCCAAGGCCCTGCTCGGCGCAATCGATCCCACGGTGCTGGCGGGATTGCTCTATTGCGGAGCTGGATTGGGCGTTGCCGTCTTGCGGCGCATTGCAAAACCGCTTCTGATGCCCGGTGCGCCGGCAGAGGCGCGGCTCACCCCGGCCGACGCGCCATGGCTTGCCGGTGCCATCGTCGCGGGTGGAATCATCGGCCCGGTGTTGCTCATGATCGGTCTTGCGCGGACCGGCGCTGCGGCGGCATCACTTCTGCTGACGCTCGAAGGCGTAGTGACGGCACTCCTGGCCTGGTTCGTCTTTCACGAAAACTTTGATCGCCGCGTTGCCATAGGAATGGGCTGCCTTGTTGCCGGCGCGCTGACGCTTTCTTGGACGGGAGAACCTTCTCTCAACGGATTGCTCGGACCGCTTGCGATTGTGGGCGCCTCCGTTGCCTGGGGGCTCGACAACAACTTGACGCGGAAGGTCTCGCTCGCGGATCCGCTACAGATCGTGGAGCTGAAGGGGATGATCGCCGGGCCGGTTAATCTGGGATTGGGACTGTGGATGGGCGGTAGCCTGCCGCCGCCGGCGCCTCTGATGTTCGCCGGCCTTGTTGGCTTCTTCGGCTACGGCGTCAGCCTCGCCTTGTTTGTCGTCGCACTTCGTCATCTCGGCACCGCGCGGACCGGCGCATATTTCTCGACGGCACCCTTCCTTGGGACGGTCGCTGCAATCCTTTTTCTGAGTGAAATGGTCACTGTCCAGCTGATCATCGCCGGCTTCTTGATGGCCATCGGAGTTTGGCTGCACCTGACCGAAGATCATCAGCATGAACACGCGCATGAACCAATGGATCATGCCCACTCTCACGTGCACGATGAACACCACCAGCACACGCACGGGCCCGATGATCCGCCGGGAGAGCCCCACGCCCATCGCCATCGGCATGAACCAATGCGGCATAAACATCCGCACATGCCCGATATGCATCACACCCATCGGCACTGAGCCGTCGGCTTGCAAGTTTCATATTACAATCTGAAATTTGTTGGATATGATGGTCGGGGCGGAGGGATTCGAACTCTCGACTTCCTGCTCCCAAAGCAGGCGCTCTACCAGGCTGAGCTACGCCCCGATCAAACTCGAAATCATACGAGTGGGTGTGTAGTGCCCGTTCCTGGCGGCCCCGTCAAGCGGTGCTATCGGACAAAGCAATCGCGCGTCACTTGAAAGCGGCGTGTTTAACGCGATCGCCAGGTTTAATGCCGAGT
>JANOOW010000549.1:0-4932 GCA_031421555.1 Hyphomicrobiaceae bacterium
GCCAGCGTGTCGAGGTCCAGCGAAGCAAGGTCGTCATACTCGAACAACGAGGCGTTGTTGACGAGACACGTCACCGGACCAAGTGCTGCGCTACATCTGGGAATGAGACTCATAAGGTCGGCAGGTTTGCTGAGATCCGCACGCAGGATCGCAACTGCCACGCCTAGATCCTTGACCTCGGCGGCGAGTGCCGCCGCATCATCCTTTGAATTCCGGTAATGCAACGCGATCGACCAGCCGGCGCGCGCCAGGTCTAGCGCGATGGCGCGGCCGATCCGGCGCGAGGCACCGGTTATGAGAGCGATCTGGCGGCTGGTCGGCTCATTCATGATGGCATCTGTTCGCATGCAAGGCCGGTTGCGCAATGGAAGGCATAGGCCCGGGTCGGCCTGATGTCCAAGCGGATCTTTGCTTCGCGCATTCTTTAGGCAGCCGCGTCCGGATATCATCACGGGCGCATCGGTCGAAGGCTGAACTCTGGGCAGCGTCTGCCTCAAGTTCCATTTATGCAAAGTTCGTTGCGTCTCTTCATCAAGCATCTGACAATAGTATGTTGGATCAGCGCAGCGCCACCCAACAATTTTGTTGGGCTACGGTCGAAGCCGGCCTTACAACCTGCGTCTAACCCGATGTACGCGACGGTTTTCCCCAGGCGATCGAGCGGGCGGCCTTGCTGCCGGCCACCAACGCAGACTACCAGTTGCCGGTGCTCAGCGTCGCAAGGCGGCAGAACTCAGTTTGATCTTCCTCGTCCTCGGTTTGACGATCGCCACCGTCGCGACCATCGTGCTGGTGCTGGCGCCGCGCATGGCGCAAGGCCGCGTCGTATACAACACCAAGCCCGACCGGCCATGTCCATTCGGCTACAGTATGGCGTGGTTCGCCGTGCGCACACGCGACACGCGCGCAGTCGTCGAGGCGCTGGGGTTGAGGCATGTGCAATCGGCGAACTGGCGATCGGGCATCGGCAGCATCTACGATGACCGTATCGGAGCAACGCATATCTTCGTGTCGCCACCGGTCAACGGTTGGACGTTCGTGGCCGGGCTGCCACTACCGCATCCGGTGGGGCCTGGTTTTGTCGACAAGTTCATGCCGTTGCTCGAGGGGCTGGGTAGCCGCTTCGTCGAAGTGCAGTACTACTCCGCCTATCCGCTGATCGACTTCTTTGCATGGGCCCGCTTGATCGATGGCCGCATCCTGCGTGCTTTCGCGATCGGCGACGAAGGCGTCGTGCTCAACGTGGGCAAGACGACCAGGGATGAGCGAACGCTAGGTCTCAAGTTGTTTGAGTTGCGCGGCGTCAAAGGACGCAAAGGCGATGCCGGTGGCGCGATCATCCTGCATCCGACCGAAGAGCACGTCATGCGGCTGGCCGGCCGATGGGGAATCGATCCGATCAACATCGAGCGGGCACCGGCTAGCGAACCGGCGCTCGGTATCATCGGCATCGCACCCGCAAGCTGGCGCCCCGAGCGCGTACGCAAACCCGCAGCGGCGGTGACAAGTCAGGCGGCTTGAGCGATCCGCACGTCAAGTGAACGCAGCGCCTGCGAGCGATTAGGCGAGGGCGACTGGGATCGCCAGGAAGCCGCGAAAGCGTGCCCGGCCGCCCCTGACGGGTTCGGCGGCGAGGCGGTAGCCCGGAAAGCGCTTGAGGAAGCGGCCGATCGCGATCCGCCCTTCCATGCGTGCGATGGCCAGTCCAACACAAAAATGCACGCCGGATGCAAATGCAACGTGACGGTTTTGCGCTCTGGCGCAATCGAAGCGGTCCGCATCGGCGAACTCTTTCGGATCGCGATTGGCGGCGGCGATGCCGACGGTGATGAACGAGCCCGCCGGAATGGCGGTGCCACCGACGATCGCGTCCTCTGTCGCCATGCGGTTGCCAATCTGCACCGGACTCTCGAACCGTAATATTTCCTCGACCGTGGTGTTGATCAAGCTCGGGTCGGCAAGCAGCCGCGCCTTCTGATCGGGCCACTCGAGCAACGCATATAGTCCATTGCCGATTAGGTTAGTCGTCGTCTCGTGGCCGGCATTGAGGATGAAAATCACATTCTGCAGCAGTTCGATCTCGCTGAGTTTTTCACCACCCTGCTCGCCCAGAATGAGCCGGGTGAGCACATCGCGCGCCGGATCGCCGGGCTTGCGGCGGCGCTCGGCAACCAGAACTTGCAGGTAGCCGAGGAACTCGGCGACAGCAAGTTCGCCAGCTTCGAGGAGTTCCGGCCCCGGCGACGGCTCGAGCGCGCCCAATATCGCGAGAGACCAACCGCGCAACGGCGAGCGCAATTCGTGTGGGATGGCGAGTAGATTGCCGATTACCTCGATCGGCACGGCAGCGGCCAAATCTCCGATCAGATCAACTTCGCCCTTTGCCTCCATAGCATCGAGAAGCTGGTCGGTAAGCGCGATCATCGGCGCTTCCATGTCGGCCACCGCGCGCGGGTTCAGCGCCCCGGCGATGATCTTGCGAACGCGGGTGTGCAGCGGTGGATCGTTGAAGATCAGGCTTGTCGTGTGATGCTGGTAAAGCAAGCCATCGCCGAACTTGGGGCGAAACTCCGCCTTTTTATCGGAAGAGAAAAGCTTCGCGTCCTTATAGACCGCGATGCAGTCGTCGTAGCGCGACAGGAAGTAGCCGCCGTCAGGCATCCGGGCGACGGGCGCATGATCGCGCAAGGCATTGTAGGTTGGAAACGGGTTCGCGATAAAATCGGGGCCGATGCGCCGTAGATCGAACGAGCGTGCAACGTTCGCTGCCTGCTCAGGATCAGCGAACCGCGGTGGGGCGGGTCGAACCGCTTGCATGTCTCATCCTCTTGCAGCGTTGCCATCGGAAGCTCATGGTAACAGTCAGCATTCGTCCGGCAAGGGCGTTTTAGGGAAGCGTGATGAGCCGCCTTTGCGTCGTCTTCGATCTCGACGACACACTCTACCCGGAACGCTCGTTCGCGGTTTCCGCCTTCGCGGACGCAGCTGCCTGGGGAAAGGAGAAGCATGGCATAGCCGGTCTCGATGTCGAGATGACACGCCTGCTCGATGACGGACATCTTGGTACGCTGTTTCCGCTGGCGCTCGAACGGCGCGGTATCGACCGGGCGCACGCGAGCGACTTGATCGAGCTGTACCGATCGCACCAGCCGGTAACCCTCGCCCTGTACGACGATGTGCTTCCCGTGTTGGCGCACTTCCAAGCGTCAGGTCCGATAGGCCTTATCACCGACGGTACGGTCGGTGTTCAGCAAGCGAAAGTACGCGCCTTAGGTCTGCAACAGCGTTTCAGCGAGATCATCTACACGCACGCGCTGGGCGGACGCGACTTCGCCAAGCCGCATCCAGCGTCGTATGAGGCGTTGGTGCAAGCAGTCGGCGGACCGGGCGACCGCTTCGTTTACGTGGGCGACAATCCGGCAAAGGACTTTGTCTCGCCGAACCGCATGGGGTGGACTACGGTGCAGATCGTGCGGCCGCGACGCATTCACAGTAGTGCTGAAGCAATTAGCGAAGGTTCGGCGCACCACGTCATCGAGACGCTGACGGAGCTGCCGAAGTTGCTGAACGCGGACTAGATGCGTTCCGGCGCAACCGGCTCTGGTTGAGGATCTGCCGGATCGGGGCCGCTACCAAAACCGTGCATGCGAACCGCCCACTGCAGGCCGATCAGTGCACCTTTGATCATCGGCAGCAGGACAAGGCTCATGCCGATCGTGATCGGGAACCAGATAGCGATATGAGTCCAGAAGGTTGGCTCCACCGCCTTCTCGGCAATGAGCACGCCGGCCACGACGATGTGGCAGACGATAAACATCGTGAAGTAGGGCGGCGCATCATCGGCGCGGTGGTGATGCAAAGCCTCGCCGCACGTGGGGCAGTGATCTGCAACCTTGAGATACGATGAAAACATGTTGCCCGCGCCGCACTTCGGGCACTTGAGTTTCATGCCACGTATCATTGAGGCGACGGCATCGCGCCGACCTAAGTCATGGGTCGGCCGGCTATATTCGGGGCGTGTCAGCATAACCTGTATGTCAACCTCGCGAGGTTCTGCGTCAATGGGCAGCCTCTGTGCAGAAGCGTCGCATCGGCGGCGCTGTTGCTAGCGGCGCCCGCGCGGCGGCGGACGGCGGCCCGGCATACGCTTCGGCCGCCAGCCCTTCATCAAGCTCGCGTGCGCCTTCTTCGGCTCGCTCAGCATCTGGAACCGCATAGCGCCCGCGCTCGCGATAACTTCGACGAGCCGCACCTCGACCTCGTCACCGAGCCGGAACGACCCTCCCGACCGTGAGCCGACCAGCGCCTGTACTTCCTCCACGTGCTCGAAGTATTCCGCGCCAAGCGTCGATACCGGGATGAAGCCGTTGGCGCCGGTTTCCTTCAAACGCACGAAAAGCCCCGAACGGGTGACACCTGAAACGCGGGCCTCGAATGTCGCGTTGACCTGGTCGGCAAGGTGCGAGGCGATCAAGCGGTCGGTGGTTTCGCGTTCAGCCGCCATGGCGCGGCGTTCGGCGTCGGAGATTTGTTTGGCGATGTCGCGAAGCCGCGGCTTCTCGGATTCTGCCATGCTGCCCTCGCCCAGTTCGCAGGCGGCGATCAACGCGCGGTGGACGAGCAGGTCGGCGTACCGGCGGATCGGCGACGTGAAGTGCGCGTACTTACGCAAGTTCAAGCCGAAGTGGCCGTAGTTGTCGACGGCGTACTCGGCTTGCGCCTGCGACCGCAGCACGATCTCGTTGACGAGTTCGGGCACCGCGACGGATTTCGCATCCTCCAGCACCTGGTTGAACATGCTGGCTTTAACCGCGCCCGAGCCGGGGAACGTCAACTTGAGGCTGTCGAGCACGTCCTTCAGCGATTTCAGTTTCTCTTTCGACGGCTGGTCGTGGCAGCGATAGACGCAAAGGAATTTTTTTCCTTCGAGCG
>JANOOW010000550.1:0-11488 GCA_031421555.1 Hyphomicrobiaceae bacterium
TGCAGCGGCGTCGGCTGTGCTTGCAACCAGCGAAGATACCACGGTCCGCGGCCAGGTCGTCGCGACGGATGTCGACGGCGATACGCTCGGCTACGCGGTCGCGACGGGTCCGTCGCACGGTGCGCTTGCGGTCGATGCGGCAACCGGCGCCTACACCTACACGCCCGGTGCGAACTTCAACGGCGGCGATAGCTTCCAGGTCGCGATTGCCGACGGCAACGGCGGCACGGCAGTGCAGACGGTTCAGGTCGGCGTCGCTGCGGTGAACGATTCGCCGTTTGCAGCGGCGCCGGCTGTGCTTGCGACCAATGAAGACACCGCGGTCCACGGCCAGGTTGTCGCTTCGGATGTCGACGGCGACGTGCCCGGCTACGCCGTCGCGACGGGTCCGTTGCACGGTGCGCTCGCGGTCGATGCGGCTACCGGCGCCTATACCTACACGCCTGGTTCGAACTTCAGCGGAGCCGATAGTTTCCAGGTCGCGATTGCCGACGGCAACGGCGGCACGGCAGTGCAGACGGTTCAGGTCGGCGTCGCTGCGGTGAACGATGCGCCGGTTGCGGTGGCGTCGGCTGTGCTTGCAACCAGCGAAGATACCACGGTCCACGGCCAGGTCGTTGCGACGGATGTCGACGGCGATGCGCTCGGCTACGCGGTCGCGACCGGCCCGGCACATGGTGCGCTCGCGGTCGATGCGGCAACCGGCGCCTACACCTACACGCCTGGTGCGAACTTCAGCGGCGCCGACAGCTTCCAGGTCGCGATCACCGACGGCAACGGCGGCACGGCAGTGCAGACGGTTCAGGTCGGCGTCGCTGCGGTTGCGGATGCGCTACTGCTCACGACGGCCAACCAAACGGTCGCTCTGGCAGGCGGCATGTTGTTGGGAACGAACTCCGGAGAGACCTTGGTCGGCGCAGCTGGCGTCTCGCACATTCTCGGTGGCGCGGGTAACGACACGATCGTGGCGGGACAAGGCTCGTTCATTACCGCAAACCTCGGCATTTCGGCCGCATTGAACGATACCGACGGTTCCGAATTACTTTCGGTCAACGTCGGCGGCATGCCGGTTGGGAGCTCTTTATCGGCCGGTAAATTGAACGCTGACGGGTCATGGTCGCTCTCGGCTTCCGACCTTGCCGGCTTGAAAATAACCGCGCCGGCGCTGACCGACCTCACGCTTCACGTGACGGCTACATCCACCGAAACGGCTGGTGGGTCTTTCGCCGTTTCTCGTGATCTCACAATCACGTTCGATCACACCTCGGCACCCAGCATCATCGAGGGTGGTTCCGGTAGCGACGTTGTCACCGGTAGCTCCGGCGACGACACCATCTACGGCGGCGCCACGTCCAAGGGCAAAGTATCGCTCCCCTCCGCTGCAACCGAAAAAGACGACGATACCTTGCATGGCGGCGAGGGCAATGACCGCATCTATGGCCAAAAAGGCAACGACACGCTTTATGGTGAGAGCGGCGACGACTATCTTTCCGGTGGCAAGGGCGACGATCGGCTGTATGGCGGCACCGGCCACAACACGATCAAGGGCGATAGCGGCGACGATATCGTCTACGCTCAAGGCGGCGACGACACGATTTCGGGCGGCACCGGCTTCGATACGCTGGATTTCTCCCTGTCCACGCGCGGTATAGCCATAGATGCAAGCAAGGGCACGGCGCTAGGTTTCAATACGTCGTCATTCACCGGCATCGAAAAGATCATCGGATCTTCGTTCGCCGACGACTACAAGGGCAGTTCTGCCGGTGACATTTTCATCGGCGGTGCAGGTGACGACATCATCAGGGGTCTTGGCGGCGCAGATACGCTGAGCGGAGGCGCTGGCAACGATAGGTTCGTTTATCTGCAAAAGGACGCTGGCGGCGTCGATCACATCACGGACTTCACCGCCGGCGACAAGCTTGATCTGCATGATTTCCTGAAATCGGCGAAGTACGCCTCGATCGACGACGTCGTCCGCGTGCAAGACAGCGCAGCAGGCTCACTTCTTTCCGTCAAGACGAGCAGCGGCTTCGTCGATCTCGCCGTGCTCGACGGAGTGCATGGTACGTCCGGTCATGATCTGTTGGCGCAAGGCATGATTCTCGTCTGACATTTATCATCTATTAAATGAATCTTTAGGCGCAAACCGTACGCTTCCTTCCAATGGATGGGTCGCGGTCAGCGAACCCTGCCGCGGTTTTGACGGGAAAATCGAGATGTTGAAGCGTAGAATCGATGGAACGTTGGGCAATGACTTGATCATCGCCGGGCCCAATGGAGACGTCATTTACTCCGGCGCTGGGGACGACACGATCGTCGGTGGCCTTGGGGACGATGTTCTCGTGGGTGAAGCCGGACGCGATACGATTACCGGCGGGGGCGGGCGCGACACGATCTACGGCGGCGGCGGCAACGACACGATCGGCGGCGGCGATGGCGACGACAAGATTTGGGGCGATGGCGGCGACGATCGCATTTCCGGCGATGCCGGTAACGATCATATCGACGGTGGCGACGGCAATGACACCGTCGACGGCGGTACTGGCAACGATACAATTCTTGGCGGCAGCGGTAACGATGTCCTCCGTGGCGGTGACGGCGCCGACATTATCGATGGCGGAACAGGAGAAGATAAGCTCTACGGCGATGCCGGCAACGACACCTTGATGGGTGGCGACGGTAACGACGTTCTTGACGGTGGCGCCGGTGATAACAAGCTCTACGGTGGCGCTGGCAATGACACGCTCATCGGTGGCGATGGCGCAAACTTACTCGACGGAGGCGATGGCAACGACACATTGCTCGGCGGCTCGGGCAACGAAGAATTGATCGGCGGAAACGGTAACGACGACCTCGACGGTGGCGCTGGCGACGACAAGCTCAAGGGTGGCGATGGCAACGACCAGCTGCGCGGTGGCCTTGGCAACGACGTTCTCGATGGTGGCGCCGGTAACGATAAGCTCGCCGGTGGCGATGGCAAAGACACGCTCTTCGGTGGACTGGGCGACGACACCCTCGTTGGCGATGCCGGCAACGATTTGCTCAATGGCGACGCTGGTAACGACAGGCTAGATGGGGGCGCAGGCCTCGATGAACTGCATGGCGGCGCGGGCAACGACACGCTGCTCGGCGGCGACGGCAACGACAAATTGTTCGGCGAAGATGGCGCCGATTATATTCAAGGCGGCACTGGTGACGATGCGCTCAACGGCGGTGCTAGTAACGACGTGCTCGACGGCGGTGTCGGCAATGACGGCTTCTATGGTGGCGGCGGCAACGATACGATCCTCGGCGGTGATGGCAACGATCGCGTTTACGGCGATGGCGGCAACGACCTGGTCTCCGGTGGGCGCGGCAACGACATCCTGACAGGTGGTGAGCAGAAGGGGACCGGCGCGGCCGGCAACGACACCTTCAGCTGGGTGCGGAGTGACGTTCTGAATGCGGACGGCAGCAAGGCTGGCTTCGACCATATTACCGATTTCGGGGCTGGCGACCGGCTCGACTTTTCCGGCGTGTTCTCAGGCCATGCACCTGCAACAGTCGGCAATGCTGTTCACTTCACCGATACGGCGGCCGGAACCGTCGTGTCGGTCGACGCTGGCGGCGGCGCCGGATTCATCGATGTCGTGGTCCTGGATAACGTACATGGCCTGCACGTCGATGACCTCGCCCACTCGGGTTCGCTGATCGTTTAGATCTTGTCGGTAAGATTGCCAAAACGCATGTCCGCGCTGGCGATCCCGCCACCGCCTGGACATGCGAAGCGGATCGGCGCGTATGCGGACGTCCAGGAAACTATTGAAGCAGGCGCGGCGGGCGACGCTGATCGCGTTGCTGTTTTCCGCCTGCATCAACGTCCTGATGCTGGCGACGCCGCTGTATACGCTGCAGTTGTTCGACACCGTCGTTCCTTCCGGTTCGATCGAGACGCTCGTCGTGTTGACGCTGATGGTCGGCGTGGCGATCCTGGCACTAAGTTTGATCGAGCTTTGCCGCGACCGGATCTTGATGCGCGCGGGACTATGGCTGGATCATGTACTTGGCCAGCACATGCTGGCAAACGGCCTCAAAGGTAACGTGGGGGCTGCCGATCTGCGCGCCGACGCAGTAGCACTGCGGCAGGTGAAGGGTTTTCTCACGAGCCCATCCGCCGCGAGCTTCCTGGATGTGCCGTGGACCCCAGCTTTTCTCGTCGTCCTCGCGTTGCTTCACCCATGGCTCGGTGTCGTCGGTGTTGGCGCGGCAGCGACGCTGCTGGCTTTAGCCTGGCTGCACGGCATCGTGACGGCCCGCGCGCAAGCCGAATGCGCACGCGCTTCGGACACAGCAGACCACTGGTGGTCGACAGTTTCCGGCCACGCCAGCGTTGCTGGCGCACTCGGACTATCACCTGGCGCCGCCGAGCAATGGGAGCGCTTCAACCGCGCCAACGTCAGCGCTGGCTATACGCTCGCCAAGCGCACAAGCTTCATGAAGGCCTTCGCCCGCACCGTCCGGATCGTAGCTCAGACTCTGCTTTACGCGATTGGTGCTTGGCTGATCATCCGCGGCGAACTTGCGCCGGGTGCGCTCGTGGCATCGGCAATCTTGCTCGCGCGCGGTATCGGGCCGCTGGAAGGACTGGTCACCTCGTTGCGGTCGATTTCACTCGCGCGGCAGGGGTATGCCCGGTTGAAGGCGCTCGCGCCGGATGTGCAAACTCCGCACGTGGGTCACGACGAACACAAGGCCATCGGCCGCATCACGCTGCACGATGCCACGGTATGCTACCCAACCCGCAAGGTCCCCTCGCTGCGAGCCGTTTCGCTGACGCTCGAACCGGGAGAATGTCTCGGCATCGTCGGCTCTAACGGCAGCGGGAAGTCGACCTTGGCAGCCCTTCTTGCCGGTGCCGTAACGCCCGCATTCGGATCTGCCGACCTCGACGGCGTGCCGATCAGCCGCTGGCAGCGGGCTGGTGGCGATCCGCCGATCGGCTACATGCCCGACGAGCCGATACTGATCGACGGTACGGTGCACCAGAACATCGCTCGCTTTCGTGATTCGAGCCTGATGGCGGTTGCGAAGTCTGCGATGCGGGCTGGTGTCCACGAGACCCTTGCGTCGTTGCAATCCGGCTACGACACCCCAGCTGGTGCGGCTGGCTCGGCGTTGGCGCTACGCGAGCGGCGCGCCGTCGCACTAGCGCGCGCGGTGCACGGCTCTCCGCGTCTCGTTGTTCTGGACGAACCTGAAATCGGGCTCGACGGGCAGAGCCTGCGCAAACTCGTCCGTATGCTGGAACGCCTCAAGGCAGACGGCATCGGCGTCGTGGTGGCAACCCAAGACCCGCGATTGCTGGGCCTCATGGACCAGATCGTGGTGCTGGCTCACGGCACCGTGCAGACGGCTGGTCCCGCGCGCGAGGTTTCGGCCCGTTTCGGCATGAACCGGACGGTAAATCAAGAAGCGCGAGTGCATTGATCATGAGCGCAAAAAATTGCCCCGCCAAGACAGACTTCCCCCGCCTGAACATTCGCGGTCCAGTGTACTGCGGCCTGCTGGTCGTCGCCGTCTTCTTCGGCGGTGGGGTCGGTGGGGCAACGATTGCGCCGATCGACAAGGGCATCTCGCTCAGCGGCAATATCATCGTCGAGCAGAAAGTGCAGGCGATCCAGCATCAAAAGGGTGGACCGGTCGGCCGCGTCCATGTCGCCGAGGGCCAAGACGTCGCGATCGGCCAGGTCCTCGTCACGCTCAACACGCAGGCGCTCGACCAGCAGATCACCGCGCTGAAGTCGCAAGCGCAAGCTGCGGCCCGGCAGTTGGACTTGATCCGTCAGGAAGCGCTGACAATGGCGGATATGGCCGATCGTAAGCTTGCGGCCCGTTCGAAGGTTCTCAACCTCGAGCGGCAAGTCGCCGAAATCGAAAAGGAGACGGCGGGCTTCATCGCACGCATCGCGATCGCCGAGCAGGATCTCGCGCGGGCAGAGATCCGTGCGCCGGTGGCTGGCCGCGTGCTATCGCTCGCCGTCCACGGAGCGGGCGCGATGGTTCAACCCGGCGCGACCGTTCTCGAAATCACGCCGCAAACGGATCGTCTGGTGGTCGAAGGGCGGCTGTCGCAGATCCATATCGACGACATCAAGCATGGCATGGCGGCCAAGGTCTGGCTCACCGGTTCGACGTGGCGGGACAGCCGGCCGATCAGCGCCAAATTGGCCTGGGTATCGCCCGATAGCGTCGAGGACAAGCGGACCGGCGCCTTCTATTTCGTCGCCCGTATCGAACTTGAAGAAACCCGCACCGAGGTGTCCAGGCGCGTCGCGCTCCATCCCGGTCAGCGTACGGACATACTGCTTTTGACCGGCGAGCGCACGCTGCTCGATCACATGCTCGATCCTCTGCTTCGCAATTTAAATCGCACGTTTCGCGCGTGAGTTGGAAAGACTAAGCCATGGCTTTTCATAAAGCGCCACCGACGGCCGCAGCGAAAAAAGCTCAACCGTCGCAGGGCATCATCAAACAAAGCGTGACCCGTATTCCGGCGCGGTTCTACATCAACGCAGCCGCTGGCTTCGTCGCAGTGGCGATCGTCACTCTCGCGGTGCGCGGTGTGTTGTACAAAGAAGAATCGCCGCCATGCAGCACGCGCTACGACAACGGAACGCTTTTCGGACTTCAGGACAAGAGCGGTGGCGTCATCACGCCATCTGATCTGCAAGGCCGCCTGGCGGGCAGCGACTGGGGTCTGCTGGATAACACCAAAATCGTGCCGCTGAAGACCGGACCGGCGCCGGTCGCGTTGCAGATCGCGCTGCCAAAGCTTCCGGCGGATGCGAGCGCACAGGCGAAGAGCGGCATGGGGTTCTTGTGGTTGCCCTCGAAGCTGCCGAATGCCAAAGCCGCCTGTCTGACCTACAACGTCTGGCTGCCAGAGGACTTCAATTTCGGCATTGGCGGTGCCTTGCCCGGTCTATTCGGCGGCGAGGCCGGAGATGTGCCGGGTCTCAAGCCGAAAGCTGCGTTTTCCGCGCGCAACGCGTGGTCGGCCGAAGGTCAGGCGCAGGTGCGCACCGTTACGGCCGATGAGCCAAAAGGTACGCTCTATGCAGCAGATAGCAACGGGCTGGAACTGCAGCGCGGCCGATGGATCCGCCTGGAGCAGGAAGTCGTGCTCAATCAACCTGGCGAAAAAGACGGCCTTTTTCGCGTGTGGGTCGACGGCAAGCTGAGGCTGGCTGAAACAGACATTGCTTTTCGCAATGACGAGCGGTCGCTTCTCCGCGGTGTCATCGCCGACGTCCACTACAGCGATGGTGCGCTGACGGCGATGCCTTCGCCAAAGACAACGGCGCTGCAGATAACGCCGTTCGAACTCTACTGGCAATAAATCGCCGGTTGCGCCAATTTCGCCGATCGGTAATTTGGCGGAGGTGCAACCTGATTGCAGATCCGCATGCCCTTTGTCGATCTTTGCGACTGCTCGCTCGAATACCGGATGATCCTTGGCAGTGCCGATCGTCCGCCGCTCGTGTTCCTGCACGAGGGCCTTGGCAGTGCCGGACTGTGGCGAGATTTTCCCGACAAGCTCGCCCGCCGGACTGGTGCACGTGCGCTGGTCTATTCGCGCGCGGGCTATGGCCGCTCGAACCCGCTAACGGGCAAGCGCGAACCGGACTTCATGCATCGCGAGGCACTCGACGTGCTTCCTCGCCTGCTGACAAAGCTCCGCATCGACCGGCCTCTGCTGATTGGCCATTCCGACGGTGCGTCGATCGCGCTCATCCACGCAGCGGCAAATCCCGAAACCGTAGCCGCTGTCGTGCTGATGGCGCCACACGTCTTCGTCGAAGCCGTTACACTGAAGAGCATTGCTGCGATCGCGGAAAAATATGAGATATCGGGCTTGCGGGATAGTCTCGGCAAGCATCACGCGCACGTCGACGACGCGTTCCGGGGCTGGTCCGAGATCTGGCTGAGCCCGCGCTTCGGCACATGGTCGCTCGGTGCGGAGGTCGAGCGGCTCGCAGTGCCGGCGCTGCTTATCCAGGGCGAAGATGATCCGTACGGCTCGCTAGCCCAACTCGACGCTTTCGAGGCAGCTAAGGCGGCGGGCATCACACGACTGGTGCTGCCGTCATGCGGGCATAGTCCGCATCGCGATCGGGAGGCGGCGGTGCTGGATGCGATCGCGGCGTTGGCGGCGAAGCTCTCGCCCCGATCAAAATAACGATCCCTGCGGTCCGCTACCGCTACCGCCGCCATTACCCCCGCTGGTGCGGCGCGCGCTTCTTGCGGCTTGGACGGGTTTCGAAGTGGCACGCGCGGCTGCTCCGCCATCCGGCGTGATGCCCGAGGATTTGATTGCGGTCACGCTCGCATCGGCGCACCCGTCGGCGAACTCCACCTGCAAACGAGCGCCGGTCGTCGTCTGTCCAACCTGGCGGATAGGATTGCCAGCTTCGTCACGCACAAGCGCAAACCCGCGTTGCAGGACGCCTTGATAGCTGTACGACGTCAGAAGCTTACCGTGACCGTCCAGAAAACGCCGCCACGCGATCAGCCGGTTGTGCAAGGCGCGCCCTGAACGTACATGCAGCGCGACCAGCCGCTCGGAACAGCGCGCAATCCGGTTATGTTGCGTCTGCGGGTTCAGCCGGCCCGACACCCGCTCCAGTCGCGAGCGGCGCTGGCCAGCGATGCGCGCCAGCCCTTCGCCACTGCGCCGGCCGAGCGACTCGAGCCGGTCGTGCGCCCGATGCAAGCGGGCCTCGATCAAACGTGGATGCAGCCTGGACGCGACGCGCGCCTGCCGCATTGCGTGTGCGCGCGTGTTGGCGAGTAGCGCGCGGCCAAGACGCTTTTCGACCGAATCAAAGCGTTGGCGCGGCAGCGAAATAATGTCTTCGAGGCTCGGCAATCCCCGCGATGCCGACTTGAGCTCGACCCGCTTGCCCTCCAGCGCGCGTCTGATCGCGTTGGCGCGGCGATGCGCGAGATCGAGCAACTGCTGAATGAGGTCGGCATACTTCGGCACCGCCCACTCGGCAGCTTTCGTCGGTGTCGGCGCACGTGCGTCGGCGACCAGATCGATCAGCGTCCAGTCGGTCTCGTGACCGACCGCCGAGATAAGAGGGATCGTGCTTTCGGCGGCAGCGCGGACCACAATTTCCTCGTTGAAGCTCCAGAGATCTTCGAGGCTGCCACCACCGCGCGCGACGATCAGAACATCCGGCCGGGGAATCCTGCCGCCAATCTCGAACGCATTGAACCCGCGGATCGCGGCTGCCACTTCGGCAGCACTTGTCTCGCCTTGCACCCGAACCGGCCAGACGATCACACGCGCTGGAAAGCGCTCGTTGAAACCTGCCAGCATGTCGCGGATCACAGCCCCGGTCGGCGACGTGATGATCCCCACCACTCGCGGCAAGAAAGGTCGGGGTCTCTTGCGGGTCTCGTCGAACAATCCCTCGGCGGCGAACTTTCGCTTGCGCTCTTCGAGCAGCGCCATCAGCGCGCCGGCGCCGGCGGGTTCCAGCGCCTCGATCACGATCTGGTACTTCGACGATCCGGGGAACGTGGTGATGCGCCCCTGCGCGATCACTTCCATTCCCTCTTCGGGGCGGAACTTCAGCTTGGCAACGGATGTGCGCCAGATCACGGCATCGATCTTGGCCTTGTCGTCTTTCAGCGCGAAATAGCAGTGGCCGGAAGCGTGTGGACCCCGATAGCCGGAGATTTCGCCGCGCAGCCGCACATAGCCGAAACCATCCTCCAGCGCCTTTTTGATCGCGTTCGCCAATTCGCCGACGGAGAACTCCGCCACGTTGGCACGCAGGTTTGTCGAGGCGGTAACTGTCACGCGATCGGGTCTCCAGCGGCAGATCCATAGTGGATAGCAGAAACGGTGATCAGTAGTGTTCGGGCACGCCGCACTTATCCCCGAATGATCGATTGAATGTAGGCGATCAATTGTATCATGCTGGCGGCTAGATAAGGGCGTTTGCTCGAGGAAAGGCAATCGATGGCGGCTAAAGCACCGTTCGTCTTGGCGATTGATCAGGGAACCACGTCTTCACGTGCGATCGTCTTTGGCGCCGATCTCACGGTTGTTGCCTCGGCGCAGCAGGAGTTCATCCAGCACTACCCGCAATCCGGTTGGGTCGAGCACGAGCCGGAGGACCTGTGGAATACCACGTTGTCGACACTGCGCGAGGCGGTAGCAAAAGCTGGCCTCGAGCCGAGGCAGATTGCCGCTATCGGCATCACCAATCAGCGTGAGACGACGATTGTCTGGGATCGCGAAACGGGGAAGCCCGTTCATCGCGCAATCGTCTGGCAGGATCGCCGTACGGCCGATATGTGCCAGCGGCTGAAATCGGAGGGTGCGCAATCAAGCGTTGCGGCCAAGACCGGCCTAGTCCTCGACCCCTATTTCTCCGGCACCAAGATAGCTTGGATTCTCGAACAGTATCCGACACTTCGCCAGCGCGCCGAAGCCGGCAAATTGCTGTTCGGCACCGTCGATACGTTTCTGCTGTGGAAGCTGACCGGTGGCCGCGTGCATGCAACGGACGCCACCAATGCCTCGCGCACGCTGCTGCTCGATATTCATACCGGTCAGTGGGACGACGAGATGCTGCGTCTATTCCGCGTGCCGCGCGCCATGTTGCCAAGCGTACGCGACTCGTCCGGCGGCTTCGGCGTGACGGACGCGTCGATACTCGGTGCGCCCATAGCCATTGCGGGCATCGCAGGTGATCAGCAAGCGGCGACCGTCGGCCAAGGTTGCTTTTCTCCGGGCATGATGAAGTCCACCTACGGCACCGGCTGCTTTGCCCTGTTGAACACCGGCACGACCGCAGTCGCGTCGCAGAACGCGTTGCTCACAACGATCGCCTATCAGCTCGGCGGTAAACGTACGTATGCACTCGAAGGCGCGATCTTTATCGCAGGCGCTGCCGTGCAATGGTTGCGCGATGGGTTGGGTATCATCAAGTCAGCGACTGAAACCGATGCGCTCGCCGCCGCCGCGGATCCCACGCAGGATGTGTACCTAGTGCCGGCTTTCGTTGGGCTTGGCGCACCCTGGTGGAATGCGGATGCACGCGGCGCGGTGTTCGGTCTTACGCGCAATACGGGACCCAAGGAACTTGCGCGTGCCGCCCTCGAAAGCGTCGCTTTTCAAACCCGCGATCTGCTCGATGCGATGCGTAAGGACTGGGCGGCCCCCGGTCAGAATGGAGCGACGCAGCCGGTCCTGCGCGTCGATGGCGGCATGACCGCCTCCAATTGGACCATGCAATGCCTCGCTGACATCCTCGACGCTGAAGTGGACCGCCCGCGTATATTGGAGACTACGGCGCTCGGCGCGGCCTACCTCGCGGGTCTGCATGCCGGCGTCTATCCGCAACCTGCTGACTTCGCGAAGATCTGGGCGCTCGACCGGCGTTTCATACCGCAAATGCCGGTGGCCGATCGCCAGCGCAAACTCGACGGC
>JANOOW010000551.1:0-1932 GCA_031421555.1 Hyphomicrobiaceae bacterium
TGGACGCTTTCTGCGCAACGCAGCGGATTAAGACGTCGCGCAACAAGGTTGTCGAAGCGGCCATAGGTGAATTTCTCGATAGCGTCGAAGCAGAACAGAAACGGCGCGTCGCATAGTTGACGTCGTAGCGTCCCCGTAAAACAAAAAACCCCGCCGAGGTGGCGGGGCATTCATGTGCCGGATGGTAGAAGTAGGAGCCTTGCAACCCCTTCTTCTACTGATTCGCCCGATCATGCAAACAATCAATTTGCGTGAGCGGTGGAGTATTGCCCGCACCTCCTCGAAACTTCGAGGACGATCATGCCGACGAGATCTCATCTCGGCGAACGGTCGGGCTATGCCCCGCGTTCTGCCGGTGTCCGCGCTAGCGTTGTAATGTTTGGTGTTAAATCTGGTTCGCCCAACACGCGCGGACTCCGGCGGCAGACGCTTGAGACCTTCGCCACACAAGGCGAAGCCGAGGGGTTTGCTGGTCTCCCTGCAGACTTCCCCAATTACCGCCGTGTCCACGACATCGCCGCCAAGGCGTTGCGATTGCTCGGCGTCAGTGAACCTGCACTGTCGCTACTCGGCTACCTCTTCAATTGGACCCAGCCGCAGGACTGGCAGAAGGGCAGTCGCCCTATCGCCTTCCCGTCAAACGATACCGTCTGCGATGATCACGGGCTCAGCGAAGCCAGTCTGCGCCGGTACGTGATGGAACTGCGCGAAGCCGGTGCCATGACCATGAAGGACAGCGGCAACAATAAGCGCTACGGCCGCCGCGACCCGCAAGGCCGCATTATCCTGGCAAGCACCTTCGGTTACGACCTCTCTCCTCTGGCGATCCATCGCGATCACTACACGGATATCGTCAAATCCCACAAATCCGCCTGTGCCCTTAGGAAGGATGCGCGCCGGACGATCAAGATTGCCAACCGCGCCCTGCAGCAAATGATCGAGAGCGCCGAAGACTGGAACTTGGTCTCAGCGTATTGGACGGTGCTACCACAGCGCCTCGAAACCCTCAGTCAGCAGCTCGACCAAGCAGCCAGCACGGCAGCACTCACTGACGTCGCGCACCGCTTTGAACTGCTGCGGGCCGACGCCTTAGCTGTATTTACGCGCACGAGCAGCGAACGCGCGGAGCGTATGAAAGCTACGGGGGCAAACTGTGCGCAATCGAGCGGCAGCTCCGTCGATATTGATGATATAGAACAGACAATGAGCGGCAGACCGCTCAATACTGAGCGCCTTTATAACACTACAGCAGTTCCCTTAGAATCAGTTTTTGTACAGGCTAGGCGACAAGTAGCAGTGAGTTGCAGCAACACCTCGGTTCACTCAACCAATGCGGTGGAGGACAGTGAGCCAGATTTCCGGGAGCACGAGGCTTGGACCGGGACCGCTCCATGGGACGGCGGTGAAGTCAAAAGTCAAGAAATCCGGACATCGCCGCAGGAATTGGCGGATCTTGTTCCTGAAATCGCGGACCGGATCGCGGCGACCGGCCAACCTGTCAACTGGGGGGCGCTAACCGTCGCAACCACAGAATTTGCTCGGGATTACGGCATCAATCCCGCCACCGTCCGTAAAGCCGTGCGCGTGATCGGTTGGCAAAGCGCCCACATCAGCCTCGTCGTCGTCGCCTCAAAATCCCGTGCGCACTTCGACGTCAGCCCCGGGGCCTACTTCACCAGCCTCATTGGAAAAGCCGAACGCGGTGAACTTGACCTACGTCGTTCCCTATGGGGCCTGCGCCAGGCCGCGCCTGAAGTTGCCGCGAGCCACAAACCGGCAAAGATCCACTGTGAAAAAACACCCGTGGCTGTGCCAAAATCCATGCCCGCCATGACCGAGGCCGCTGAAATCAGAGCCGAACGTGAGAAGGCCAATGCCAGCAGACGCGAAGGCCCACCAGTCCAGCCGCTCGGCTCGGCGCTCGCCGGCATG
>JANOOW010000552.1:0-21998 GCA_031421555.1 Hyphomicrobiaceae bacterium
CGAAGTCCACATTGGCGGCAGCTCGAAGATCCAGGTTGCGATGGCGAGTGCGATCGCTGGATAAACGACGAGCTTCATCGCGACGATGAGCGACAGCGTGGGTATCTGCCCACTGATCTTGTATCCCGCCAGCGACAGGCCGAGGGAAAACAGTGCGGTGGGGACCGCTGCGCCCGCCAGAAACTCGAGTAAGCGGTCCAGCATGCCGGGAATGCCAAGTCCGGTGAAACGCCACAGCGTGCCGAGGATCAGCGGCACCACGATCGGATTGCGAATCAGGCCGGCAAAAACTTTACCGAGCGCAAGCAAAGGCGAGGCACCGCCGTCGCGGCTCGTCCCGCGCCGCACCAACTCGATGTGCAGCGTCGCGATGATCCAAAGTAGGGGCGTGTCGATGGAGACCAGCAAGGCGATAGGCGCGGCAGCCTCCGGGCCGAAAGCCGTCAGTGTCAGCGGTATGCCGAGCATGACCGTGTTGCCGAAGGTGGCTCCCATGGCGACCGAAGGCGCGTCGAGAGCTGGCCGCCGGAGTATCAGAAGTGTCGCGAGTGTGGTGAGCAACCAAACGACAAGGATCGTCGTGAGATACGACGCTGCCAGTTTCCAAGGCGAGCCTGGCAACGGTCCAATGTTCAGCATGGCGCGGAACAGCAGCGACGGCATCGCGACTTTAAACGCGAACTCGGCAATCAAACGGCCTGCGCCGTCGGACATATATTTCGTCCGTGCTGCGGCAAATCCAAACGCAAGTATGCCAAACACCGGCACGACGATATTGATGATGGCAAGCATGGGGCCAGCGTTCGACAGAGGCAGGAACGGTCGCATAGCAAATGCACGGGCCAAGTACATCTTTGATGCGAGGCGATCAGCTCTGCGCTTCGCGTGCGCCGGCTGACAAGAAGCTTGCCATCTCGGGTCAAGGCAGATGATAGGTTCCAACGCACCCGGCATCGTTGCCTGTCAGGAGTTTCACATAATGAACAGAGTTGCCTTTGTAGGTCTGGGCGCCATGGGTCTTCCGATGGCCGAGCAGCTGGTGAAGCAGCAAATGCACGTCACTGGTTTCGATATGCGCGCGGAGGCGGTTGCAAAACTGGTCGCTGTTGGAGGCCATGGAGCGGCGTCGGCAGCCGGCGCCGCGCGAGATGCGGAAGCGCTCGTGGTGATGGTCGTCAACGCCGATCAGGCCGAGGCGGTTCTATTTGCTGATGGAGCGTTGGCCGCATTGGCGCCTAACGCGACCGTCGTCGTGATGGCGACCTGCGCACCCGCCCGGATCGCGGCTATTGCCGGAAAGGTCGCTGATTCCGGCCGCCATTTCGTCGACGCTCCCGTCTCGGGCGGCGTGGCCGGAGCGACAGCTGGCACCCTGACGATCATGGCTGCCGCTCCGAAGGCGGTGTTCGATCGGGCCAAGCCGTTGCTTTCGGCCATGGGGTCGAACCTTTACCACCTGGGTGAGATGGCAGGTCAGGGTGCGGCGATGAAAACGGTGAACCAGTTGCTGGCCGGCATTCATATTGCTGCGGCGGCTGAAGGCCTGGCGCTGGCCGAGCGTGAAGGGATTGATCCGGCGCTAGCGCTCGAAATTCTGTCCGGCTCTGCGGCATCCAGTTGGATGCTGAAGCATCGCGGTCCGCGGATGGTCGCCGACGATGGCAAGGTAACCAGCGCAGTCGACATCTTCGTCAAGGATCTTGGTCTGGTGTTGGACGCGGGACGCGCAGCCAAGATGGGGTTGCCGCTCGCAGCTGCCGCGCACCAACTATTCATTGCAGCGTCGGGCATGGGATTGGGTGGCCGCGACGACAGCCAAGTGATCGAAACCTACCGGGCGCTAGGATCTAAGAAAAAAGGTGCCTGACCGGCAAACAGCAGGCACTCTTGATCGACCGGCTCACCTACTTCTTTACTTTGGCTTTAGCCTTAGTTTTTTGCGTGAGCGCGGATGCTGCGGCAGTCTTCGCGTCCTTGCTGGTCTTAGGATCGCGCAATGCTTTCGACGCGGCGCTCGCGGCTTTATTGCCAGTCGTCTCCGCGCTATGCGATTGCGTCAGTGCGGAAGCGGCTGCCTTGCGCTCCGATTTGCTCGCAGCCGGATCGGCGAGTACGCGAGCGGCGGCCGACGCTGCAGCCTGTCCCGTAAGTTCTCCGGTTGGTTTTTTTGCCATGTGGCTTTGCTTTCGTTCTGGTTGGTGACTGACCTCATACGAGGTCGCAACAAATGCGAATTGGACAAGGTCCCCGGCACTCGCATGCCTGCTGAACTCAGCCCACCCGTTGGCAACCTAGCGCACCGCCCGTATCATCGCGACAACAAAGTCTAACGAGGGCGGGAAAGTACATGGCGAATCAAACGTTGGCCGGAAGTTATGATTATGTGATCGTCGGTGCGGGCTCGGCCGGCTGCGTTCTCGCAAATCGCTTGAGCGCCGATCCAAACGTGACGGTCGCGCTGCTGGAAGCGGGCGGCCGCGACACCAATCCGTGGATTCATATCCCGGCCGGCTACTATCGCAACGTTCTGAATCCGAAGATCACGTGGCAGTTTAGTTCGGGACCCGAGCCGCATCTCGGCGGCCGGACGATCAACTGGCCGCGTGGCCGCGTGCTCGGTGGTACCAGCGCCATCAACGGGTTGCTCTACGTGCGCGGGCAGTCGCACGACTTCGACGTTTGGCGCCAGCTCGGCAATCCCGGCTGGTCGTTTTCCGATGTGCTGCCGTACTTCAAGCGTGCCGAGCATCAAGAACGGGGGGCGGACGATCTGCACGGGGAGGGTGGTCCACTCGGCGTGTCGGATCTGCATATGACAAACCCCGTGTGCGAGGCTTTCGTGAAGTCGTGCATCGCAGAGGGCATTCCGCTGACGAGGGATTTCAATGGGCCGAGCCAGGAAGGCGTCGGCTATTATCAGCTCACCAACCGTAATGGGAGGCGGTCGAGCACGGCGGTCGCCTACCTGCGGCCAGTCAAAGCGCGCCAGAATTTGCACGTGGTGACGAACGCCGAGGCGCAATCCATCATACTTGACGGTAAGCGCGCGACGGGCGTCCGGATCAAGCGCAACGGTCACGTCGAGATCGTGCGTGCAAGGCGCGAGGTAATCCTGTCGGCGGGCGCGATCGGATCGCCACAGCTGCTGCAAGTGTCTGGCATCGGTCCGGGTGCGGTGCTGAAAGCCGCCGGAGTCGACGTGCGGCATGAATTGCGCGGCGTCGGCGAAAATCTACAAGACCATTACCAGGCGCGTATGGTCTACGAGATGAACGCACGCGGTAGCCTGAACGAGGTTTGGCATAGCCGCTGGCTCCAATTGCTCACAGGCATGGACTACGTGTTCCGCCGCCGGGGAATGCTCACCTTCGGCGCGGGCGTGGTCGGCGTGTTTACGAAATCGACAATGTCGATCGATATCCCGGATATCCAGTTCCACTTCATCCCGCTGTCAGGGGACGGCCCAGGCAAAGGTCTGCACAAATTCCCCGGCGTGATCGTCTCGGTATGTCAGTTGCGGCCCGAAAGCCGCGGCTGGTTGCGCATCACATCGCCGGACCCGGCAGTGAGCCCGTCGATCGTCTCCAACTATCTCGAAGCAGACATAGATCAGCGCGTCCTGCTCGATGCGATGAAGCTCGCGCGCCGCATCGTTGCTCGATCGCCGTTCGCCGACATCACTGTGCGCGAGCACGTGCCGGGCAAAGACCACATCAGCGACGATCAGCTGATGAAGTTCGCCCGCGACATGGGCACGACCATCTTCCATCCGTGCGGTACGGCGAAGATGGGCCGCGATCCGAAAGCAGTGGTCGACGAGCGGCTGCGGGTGCATGGCATCACCGGTCTGCGGGTCGCCGATGCCTCGATCATGCCGACGATGACGTCTGGCAACACCAACGCGCCGACGATCATGATCGGCGAGAAGGCATCCGACATGATCGCCGAGGACGCGCGGGCCAATCCAGCGATAGCGGCGTGAAGACAATGACAATAGCTGTTCTCGATATGGAAGCCGAGTACAACAACCGCGCGCGCGTCGCGAACTCTGCAGAAATCATCGAAAGATGGACCAAAGCCGCGGCACTTGCGCGACGTGAGTTACCCGGCGAACGCGATGTTGCTTATGGCAGCAAGCCGCGACAGGTTTACGATTTCTATCCTGCGAGCGGCGGATCTGCGCTCGTCGTCTACATTCACGGTGGCTACTGGCAACGCGGACATGGCCACGACTACGCTTTTGTCGCGCGTCAGCTTCTGCTTCGCGGCGTGTCGGTGGCGATCCCGTCTTACACACTGTGTCCCGAGGCTGGCATCGCCAGCATAACCGATGAGATCTCCGTCTTTCTTGCGGGCTTATGGGCGCGCTCGAAAGTGCGGCCCGTGCTCGTTGGTCATTCGGCCGGCGGCCATCTCGCGGCAACTTTGATGTCGCGCGGCGGCATCGAGGGTGCGCCCAGGGACTTGATAATCGCGGCTTATGGCATCTCAGGCGTCTACGACCTGCGCCCGCTTGTCGGCACGTCGCTCAACGAAGCGCTGCGTCTGGATACCGCCACAGCAATGGCAGTCAGCCCGATGTTTGATCCTGTTCCAAGCGGAGGCAAATTCGTTGCCGCCGCCGGAGGTGGCGAGAGTTCAGAGTTCGTCCGCCAAGCGCATGAATTTGCCGCCGCGTGGTCGAAGGGAGATGCCGCCGCGACGAGCACGATCGTACCCGGCGCAAACCACTTCACCATCGTCGATGAACTCACAAAACCCAACAGCGCCATGCTGAATAAAATCGTGGCGATGGCGGAGCATGTGGCTTCGTAAGCCGGATCTTCACCCTTCTATTCTGCCGCGCGCAACTTCGATCCCTCGCCACTGAGCCGCTTTTCGAGCGACCCGCAATACCAATCGACGAACTGCATCACGCCGCTTTCATGCACCGGCGAATAGGGGCCGGGCTCATAGGCGGGCGAGCGTATTCCCTCCGCGTTGCGCTCGACCAACGCCATGTCCTGCGCGTTCGTTGCCGTCCAAACCTCGGTGAGCGCTTTGAGATCGTAGTCGCGGCCCTCGACGGCATTTTTCGGAACCAGCCATTTCGTCGTCAACTGGGTTTCGGTGGCACTCAACGGCAGGCAGCGGAAACTCAGCGCGTGGTCGGCGGTGATGTGGTTCCATGTCGACGGGTAGTGGTATAGCAGCACGTCGCCGATGTTTTCATCCTGTGGTGCCCGGCCGAGCCGTTTGGATACGGCTGGCTGCCCGGTCATCGTCATCGAGCGCGCGTTTTCGAGAAACGGTAGGCGCATCACCCGATACTGCGCGTCAGCGGCGATCTTGAAACGCCCCGGTAGCCCTTTCGCCTCCCAGTGCTCGACAAATTGCGCGACATGCTGAGCGTCTGCCGCGCCTTCCGGTCCGGCGTGTACTGGAGTGTCGGGAAATGTACGGCACAATTCCGGATGCGATCCGACGCAGTGATAGCACTCGCGATTGTTTTCCATCACGAGCTTCCAGTTGCCTTTTTCGACAACCGTGTACTCATGTGCGACCTTCGCATTGGCTAAGTCGTAGGGCGCCAGATACGGCCCGATCATCGTTCGGAAGGCACCAAAATCGGGCGGCTGATTGGCGACACAGACGAAGATCCAGCCAGCCACGCTCTGCACGTGGACGGGCTTTAGTCCGTGGTCGGCTGCGGCGAAGTCCTCGCTCATGCCCCGCGTGCGCGCAAGACGCCCGTCGAGTTCGTACGACCACTGATGATAGGGGCACACGAAACGGCGCTTGACGTTGCCTTTAGCCGCATCGCACACCTTGAAGCCACGATGGCGGCATGAGTTATGGTGCGCCCGGATGGTGCCCGACGCATCGCGATTGACGATGATGGCGTAGTCTCCGATCGCAAACGTGAAATAGTCGCCGGGGTTGGCGATCTCGCAGTCGTGGCCAGCGAAAATCCAATCGCGGTAAAAAATCGTGTCCAGGTCGATCTTGAATAGAGCGGGATCTTGGTAGAATGACTGGATCAGACTATGATCGCGCCTGCGATTTTGTAGCGCGCGCAGTGTATCGGTCGAGGTCATGTTCCACTCTCGTGCAATTGATGACTTATCTGCTGCCTTCCGGCCAGCTCACGAAAAATGTACCTCAAACACTGGGTCAACCGGTATTCTATTTCCGACGATTTGCCGTGCGCAAACGGCCCGGGCGTAATGACTTCGGCTGCGGCCTTGTCAAATTGACAATGGACGTGCGAGCAATCGATTGAACGATCTTAGGGACACCAAAGATGTCGGACGACATATTGCGCCAGCAGGCCCTCGACTATCACGAGTCGGATCCACCTGGCAAAATCGCCATTCAAGCAACGAAGCCGGTTGCCAACCAGCACGATCTGGGGTTGGCCTATTCGCCGGGCGTGGCGCACGCGTGCATGGCGATCTTCGACGATCCGGCGAATGCCACACGGTACACCGCGCGGGGCAATTTGGTCGGTGTCATTACAAACGGTACTGCCGTGCTCGGCCTGGGTGACATCGGCCCGCTGGCCGCGAAGCCGGTGATGGAAGGCAAGGCGGTTCTATTCAAGAAGTTCGCCGGCCTCGATTGTTACGATATCGAGATCGACGAAAAAGAGATCGGTCCGTTCGTCGAGGCCGTTGCGCGCCTAGAACCTACGTTCGGCGGCATCAACCTGGAAGACATCAAGAGCCCTGAGTGCTTCGAGATCGAGCGGCAATTACGCGCCCGCATGAAGATCCCGGTATTCCACGACGATCAGCATGGCACCGCGATCGTGGTCGCGGCCGGTATCGTCAACGGCTTGAAGGTCGTCGGCAAGGACCTATCGGAGGTCAAGCTGGTTTGTTCGGGCGCGGGCGCGGCAGCCCTGGCATGTCTCAACCAACTCGTCAGCCTGGGGTTGAAGCGCGAGAACACGTTCGTGTGCGACATCAAAGGCGTGGTCTACAAAGGCCGCAAGGAGTTGATGGATCGTTATAAGGAACCCTACGCCCGCGAGACGCGCGCAAGGCAACTCGGCGAGGTGATCGCCGGGGCCGATATCTTCCTCGGGCTGTCGGCAGGCAAAATCGTCACCAAAGAAATGGTGGCGCAGATGGCGCCAAGGCCGCTGATTTTCGCCCTGGCCAATCCGACCCCGGAGATCATGCCGGAGGATGTGAAGGCGGTGCGGCCCGATGCCGTCATCGCTTCCGGCCGCACCGACTACCCGAACCAGATCAACAACGTCCTCTGCTTCCCCTTCATCTTCCGTGGCGCACTCGACGTTGGCGCCACCACGATCAACGAGGAGATGAAGAAGGCGGCGGTCATCGCATTGGCCTCGATCGCGGAGAGCGAAGCTTCGGACGTGGTGCTGACGGCGTATCAGGCAGAAACATTCGTCTTCGGGCCAGATTATATTCTGCCCAAGCCCTTTGATCCACGTCTGATCCTGGAGATTGCACCGGCGGTCGCCCGTGCCGCGATGGAAAGCGGCGTTGCGACGCGCCCGATAGCCGACTTCGAGGCCTATCGCGAGAAGCTGTCACGGTTCGTGTATCGCTCGGGTTTCGTGATGAAGCCGATGTTCGATGCGGCCAAGCGCGAGCACTTGCGGTCACCGATGCGGCTCGTATTCGCCGAGGGCGAACACCCTTACGTGCTGCAAGCAGCCCAGCAGGTCATTACCGAGAAGCTTGCGCGTCCCATTCTCGTCGGGCGGCGCGAGACCATCAAGCGCATGATGGCGCATCTCGGCCTGCGGTTGAAAGTTGATCGCGATTTCGAAATCTTCGATCAGGAGACGGATCCGCGCGTTCCGGCGATGACGGCGGAGTATGAGCACCTCGTCGAGCGGCAGGGTATATCCCCCTCGCACGCGCGCCGCATCGTGCGCGGTGGTGCGACTGTAACGGCCGGTCTTCTGCTGAAACGTGGTGACGCGGACGCAATGATCTGCGGAGCGGTGGGGCGCTATCAGACGCAACTGCGGCACGTCAGCCAAGTGATCGGCAAGCGCGGCGGCGTGCGCGGCTTTGCGGCCGTGTCGGGCCTCATACTGCCAACCGGTCCGCTGTTCATGGCCGACACCTACGTCTGCTATGATCCCGACGCCGAGCATCTCGCCGAGATTGCGTTGCTGGCCGCAGAAGAAGTGCGCCGCTTCGGCATCGTGCCCAAGCTCGCGCTGATGTCGCATTCGAATTTCGGTTCTGAAAGCACGGTCTCCGCTGCCAAGATGCGGGACGTGCTCGCGACGATCCACACGTGGGCGCCGGATCTCGAAGTCGAAGGCGAGATGCATGCGGATGCAGCGTTGTCGCCGTTCATTCGGGATGAAATCTTCCCGAATTCGAAGTTGAAAGGCGCGGCCAACCTGCTCATCATGCCGGGGCTGGATGCTGCCAACATCGCGTTCAACTTATTGAAGGTGGTGTCGGGGGGCATCGTATTGGGACCGATCTTGCTCGGCGCGGCAAAGCCCGTTCACATCGTCACGCCGTCTGTCACGGTCCGCGGCTTACTCAATATGAGCGCGATCGCAGTGGTGAATGCGGCGCGCGAGGCGGCGAAACCCTCGATGGGCGCCGCCTAGTTCCTCTAATCGTGATCGTGCGCCCGTTCGCGGGCGCGCAGTTCCAGCGTGCGTTGCAAGGACAGTGCGGCGGAGGCGTAGGCTTCCTGCCGCTCGACGTTCCAATAGCGCAGGTCGGCGAGCGCGATAGGTTCGCCACTCACGGCACAGCGCACGAAATCTCCGGTTGCCAGCACTTTGAATTCACCGTCACCGAATTGCACGCGCGCTTCGCCTCGCGTACTGAAAAGCCTATCGAAACGGTTCATGCTTTTTCCCTGACATCCTGCTCAGGGCCTCTGTCGAAAAATTGCGCCGATGCGGTGCACGACACTTCGTCAACTTGAGACGAAGCGTCAAGTCACCATCACCTCGGCTAATGCCGTCACCGCCCGCTCGATATCGGTGCGGCTGACGTCGAGATGCGTCACGCACCGGATGCGGCCAGCTTCGCCGCCGAACGCACCCATGCGCACGTTCTTTTTCAACAACGCTTCGCATACCTTCACGCAGGACATGTGGGCTGCCTCCACGCGGAAGAATACGATGTTCGATTGCGGCAGCCCATTCGACAATGCCAGCCCCGGAATATTGGCAATTCTGTCAGCGAGGAGCCGGGCGTTGGCGTGGTCTTGTACGAGTAGCTCCATGTTGTGGTCGAGTGCGTAAAGACCCGCCGCGGCGACGATACCTGACTGGCGAAGCGCGCCGCCGATCCGCTGCTTCCAGCGCCAAGCCTCGTGGACGAAATCCTTCGATCCGGCGAGTACGCCGCCGATGGGACAGCCCAGCCCCTTCGAGAGATCGATCCAAACCGTGTCGGCATGCTGGGCCATTGTGGCTGCAGCGATACCGGAAGCGACAGCGGCGTTCGGCAGCCGCGCGCCGTCCATATGAACCTTGAGGCCGTGTGCACGGGCGGCGGCCGAGACTTCCGCAATTTGCGCAAGCGGCCAAACTTGACCGCCACCCATGTTGGCGGTCTGTTCGATCACGACGAGCCGCGACCTGGGCTGGTGCCGGCTAGCCGGATCGCGCACTGCAGCGATCAAATCGCTCGCGGTGAATAGTCCCATGCTGGATTTGACCGGCCAGGTCTGCGCGCGGGAAAGCGAGGACGCGCCTCCTGCTTCCGATATGAAAACGTGGGCGCTGTCGGCTGCGATGATCTCGTCGCCCGCCGTGCAATGAACCGCCATCGCGATTTGGTTGCACATCGTGCCTGATGGCAGGAAGACCGCAGCCTCCTTACCCAGCATATCGGCGACACGCTCCTCAAGCCGCTTGGTCGTGGGATCTTCACCGCGCTGTTCGTCACCGACTTCAGCGTCCGCCATCGCCTTCCGCATTCCTGCGGAAGGCCGCGTCTGTGTATCACTGTAGAGATCGATGAAGCCGTTGTGTGCCATGCCGCGAACATTCCCAAGCTTAGGTGAGACCTGCGCCAGCAAAGCCCGAGCTGGAAAATGATGCAAGCCACGATGAGGCGGCTGCAGGCTTTACGCCGGGGCGCGCCTAGGCCTAAGAGACGTGTCGAGCCCTCACGTGGCTATCCACTCACAATCGGAGCTTTCCCCATGCAACTCGGCAAGGAAGTCGCGGCTGTCGTCACTGGTGGTGCCTCTGGGCTCGGCGCCGCGACGGCTCGTGCGCTCGCTGCTAAAGGAGTCAAGGTCGCCCTTCTCGACCTCAATGAGACGGTAGGCACGGTACTTGCCAAGGAACTGGGCGGGGTCTTCGCCAAATGCGACGTGACGAATGAAGCCAACGTGGATGCAGCCCTAGCCGCCGTCCGCGCTCAGCATGGCCAGGAGCGGATCCTGGTTAATTGCGCCGGCATTGCCATCGGCAAGCGGATCGCCCGGCGCGTTAAGGAGACCGGCGGCACCGAAGCCCACGACGTGGCATCGTTCGCACGTGTCATCCAAATCAATTTGATCGGCACCTTCACTATGATCGCTAAGTGCGCCGCCGGGATGATGACCCTGTCGCCGCTGGAACCCGACGGCGAACGCGGCGTTATGATTTCCACCGCTTCCGTTGCCGCGGAAGATGGCCAAATGGGTCAGGTTGCATACGCTGCATCAAAGGGGGGTGTCCAATCAATGATACTTCCTGTCGCCCGCGACTTGGCCCGAGATGGGATCCGCGTTTGCGCCATTTTGCCCGGATTGTTTCACACGCCCATGTTCGACGGTTTGCCGGAGGAGGCGCGAAATTCGCTCGCTGCCACAGTGCCCTTTCCCTCACGCCTGGGCCACCCGTCCGAGTACGGCCAGCTGGCTGTTCACATCGCGGAAAATATTATGCTGAACGGCGTGTCCATAAGGCTTGATGGAGCAATCCGGCTGGCCCCGAAGTGATCGAAAGAAAGTGATATTCCCTAGGTGGAGTTGGCACATGGGTTGCGTACACTAAAGTTCCATCAATCGACCTCAGTCGAGTAGCCGGGTTTCGAGTATAATGCGCGTCTTTTCATTTTTGGCTTTAACGGAGTGGCGTCCGCGCAGCGCCATTCAGGCTCTAGCGATCTATGCGTTTGGCGTTTCCGTTATGTGCGGGTGTCTCGTCTGGGTCACCGGCACATTGTTACGGCAAGCGGAAGCTCCGGTCAGCAAGCTGATGCAATTGGGCGATACCGCGCCGGCCGGCGCCACTTCGGTCCCGAAAACATCCGTCCTGGAAGGCGATGCCTGGATGGAGAGCCTGAAGAATGAGCATCTGACCCGTGATCGTTCGCGCGGCTCTGCAGCGCTGCCCGGCGGCAGCGGATTGTTCGGCCCAGGTGGAGTTGGTTCAGCGGCGGCTCGCTTCGACAATCTACTAAATGAGAGCCGAACGCGCCGGTCTGGAAAGCAACCGCATCGCACGGTCTGCGTCCGGCTTTGCGATGGCTACTTTTGGCCGATAAGCTACGCCACGTCAGAGGATCAATTCCAGCGCGATCAAGGGGTGTGCGAGAACGCCTGCTCTTCGCCCGCAAAACTTTACGTCTTCGAAAATCCAGGCCAAGAGCCGGAGCAGATGGTCAGCCTCAAAGGCCAGCCCTATGCCAAGCTTCCAACCGCTTTTCAGTTCCGCAACAAGCTGGATCAGAGCTGCAAATGCAACCCGCATCCTTGGGAACAGGAGGCGATGGATCGCCACCGCAGGTTTGCGGAAGAGGCCGACAGGAAGAAGTTGACGCGAAAGGCAGACGCTAATCTTCCCGCTGCAAAAGACAGCCGCAGCAATGGCAAGTTGGCATCCGATCCGGCATCAATGCAGCTTACGGCGGTAGCTCCGCTTTTGTCCGAAGGGCCGGCTATGCCACGCCCTGCGGATTGGACGACGCCCTCAGTCCGGTTTACGCCGGGTCCGGCATTCATTTCAGCCGGCAAGCCAGCACTCGGCGAAGTTGTCTCGAGCGAGATGATTGCAGAATCCAGTGTGGGCATCGATACGGTTGAAAGGACGAAGTCTAAAAAACCAAAGCTCACCGGCAAACGCCGGTCCGCGAGCGCATCGAAGGCGCTGGGCGGCAAGACAGCGAGCAGAGCGCGCGTGCTAGAGAGCGGCTTGATGCGCCTAGGTGTGCAAACTTCTTCTCGAACGGCCGGACGTTACGTTGAGTATCAGAGTGACCGCAAAACCCGCGATTGGCGTGTCGCGATCTTTATGCCCCGTTAGCGCAATGAAATGTTAGGGCCCGTCGGCCATAACTCGCCGCAGTGAGGCGCCACCTGGCGCACGTCGTCGCGTCGAGTTGATCAAATATGCGTTCCCGGTACGTTTTGCAGACCATCATAGGTTGTGCAACAATTCTGCTCGCCGAACCAGTCCACGCACAATCGATTTTTGAGACACTATTCGGTGGATCGAAGGGGGCGGCTTCCCCCGGTTTCGCGCGGGCACCAAGCCGGCTTTTTCCGCCGGGCGGCCAAGCCGGTGTCAACGGTGGTAACACGTATACCGCGCCGTTGCCGGTACCGCGTAGCCGCGCATACCAAGACGAGGAAGCACCGTCTTCGAACTTCGGCGGCAGAACCTACCGAACGGTCTGCGTACGCCTGTGCGACGGCTTTTATTGGCCGGTAAGTTTTTCCGCCACACGCAACCGCTTTTACCGCGATGCGAACCTCTGCTCGTCCAGTTGCACCTCGGAAGCAAAGCTGTTTTATTTTCCGGTCAACGGCGGACCAATCGATGACGCGATCGATCTCACGGGGCGGGTCTACAGTCGTTTGCCTGCGGCCCTTAAATATCGCAAAGCGCTCGTCCCAAGTTGCGCCTGTAAGCCTGATCCCTGGTCCGAGGCGGAAGCAGGTCGGCATCGGGCCTACGCGGCGAGAGAAGAGACCGGCAAGGACAATCCGGCCGTCGTCAGCAAGTCTGCGGAAATGCCGGTGCCACCAACGTCCGGGCTGCAAGAGACGGTCGTCGTCTCGGATGCGAAGGCTGCCGATCAGAAATTCACAGCATTGCAGCTCCAGGCGCAAGACCCCGACAGACAGGTCAATGCTGCGAAGGCTATATCGGCCAAGTTGACCAAAAGCACATCTGCGCGCGCACCTTCGGTGGCAGATGCGCCGCCGAAGCGCGCCGAGCGTTCGCGTCGACAACTGGCCTCACCGCAACCGGTGCAGAGCCAAGCGAACGCGGGCGGTTTTTGGGGCGGGAGTCAGGCTCCGAACTATTCGTGGCCCGGTGACGGGCCAGAGCGTGTACGTTGATCCTGTCGCGATAATGCCCGGATTGGCTGGCATGCCGGATCCAAACAGGCGCATCGATCACGCCGCTTCGAACGAGTTGACGAGCATGACCCCGGTTACAAAATTTGTGAGCCACCGGCGATTGCGTGGCAGGGCGATCGCACTAGCCGTCTGCGCATTCTTCGTTCTTGGGCACGCGCACGCCGACAGCAAGCCTGACGCCTCGGGCGAGGCAACCGAAGCTATTCAAGTCGACGCACGCCAGATCAGGCAGTTCGCGAAGTCGGATGCCGCGCGGCAAACCTTCGGTCGCCTAACCTTCCGCGGCGGCCTCGTGCTGACATCACCTTCGTCCAAGTTCGGCGGCTGGTCCGGCCTCGAGATCGATGCTGACGGCCAGCGCTTTCTGGCGGTTTCAGATGCGGGCGTCTGGATGACCGGCCAACTCACCTACGATGGCACGGCCCCGTCAGGCATTCGCGATGCGCGCCTCGGACCCATAACGGGCGTTGGCGGCGCGCCACTCCTTAAGGATCGCGACCGCGATGCCGAAGGCGTAACGCTGATCGAGGGGACGCTATCGAAGGGCACGGTGCTCGTTTCGTTTGAGCAGAACCATCGTATCGGCAGATTTCCCATAAGCGATAGGGGGCTTGGCGCCCCGTCGAGCTACCTGACGCTGCCACCGGATGTTAAACGTCAGCAAAGAAACAAGTCACTCGAATCCGTCTGTACGCTGCGCGGCGGTCCGAACAAAGGCGCAATCATAACCCTGTCGGAGCGCTTTCCGGACAAAACCAGCACGCAACATACGGGCTGGATGCTACCCGCCGGACAGCCGGCAACGGTGTCGGCCTGGACAACGCTCAGTATCAGTAACATTGGCGAGTATGACCTCACAGACTGCAAGGGCTTAGCCGACGGCAGCCTACTGGTCCTGGAGCGCCGCTTCCGTTGGAGCACCTGGTACGAAGGCGTGAAAATGCGCCTGCGCCGGTTTACGGCCGCGGAAATTCGCAGCGGCGCGATGATGGAGGGGGAAGTGCTCCTTGACGCAGGCATGGACTACGACATCGACAACATGGAGGGGTTGAGCATCCATCGGTCTGCGAAGGGAGAGACCGTACTCACGATGATCTCGGACGATAATTTCAACTCGTTCGTTCAGCGAACGGTGTTGTTGCAGTTTGTGCTGGCGGACGCTCCAGCCTACGCGCGCCCGCAAGCAGCCGTCCGGCCTTGACGCGAGCAGACAAGAAAAAGCCCCGCGTCGACACGAGACGGCGAGGCTCTGTTCACGATCGAAATTGACAGATCAGGCAGCTTTCGGAGCCGCCGCTGCAGCTTCAAGCTTCGCCTTGGCGACATCGCGCTTCAGCTTGAGGCAACGTACCGAGAGATCCTCGTCGCCAGCCTTCAGCAGATATGCGTCCAGGCCGCCACGATGCTCGACTGTCTTCAATGCATGCGCGCTAACGCGCAGGCGGAAGCTGCGGCCGCCAAGCGCATCACTGATCAGCGAGACATTGCACAAGTTCGGACGGAACTTCCGACGCGTCTTGTTCTCAGCGTGGCTGACATTGTTGCCGGACATTGGCAACTTGCCGGACAACTCACAACGCCTCGTCATGGCAACCCACTCCAATTTCGCTCGGCGCAAGGGCGCGTGCGTGATGATTTCGTGATGCCGCCGAGAACACTGCGTTCACAAGCAACAGGCTGGCGGCGTGAGCCCCAGTAATTTCACCTGCTGTGTACGGGCGGCGCGGCACCTCGTCAAGCCTTTCCGGCAGACTTCAACTTTGACTGATTACTCTAATGCGCGATATCTTATCTTGCAAAGTTCGCAAGGGCCGGCCAATGGCGCGGTTGCGTATCGTATTGGACTGTCGCCAATCTCAGCCACTGACATAGAATCGACGAAAACTCTTCCTATCCGGCGTTCGATGACCAATCCGAGGGGCCGCGGTATGTGTTTGATTTTTGGGGGCGCTCTCGCATGATCGCATCGTTTCGCGTTGTGGCCGGGGTTTGCATCTTGGGTGCCGCCGGTCCTGGTGCTTCGACGTCAGCCAAGGCTGAATCCTCGCAGTCATGGCCGACGCAAGTTACGGCCGTCTACACGCTCAATTTCAGCGGCTTCGGTGAAGTCGGAAAGTTGCAGTTCCAAAGTCAGATCGACGGTAGCGCCTATACGTCGACGGGAACCGCCGAGGTGAAAGTACCCTTGATTTACACCTGGTTGAGCAATGTCACCGGCGCCGGAAAGCTCGTGGCCGATCTGCCGAAGCCCCTCACGTACTCGTTCAGCAGCAAGGGAAAACCCATTATCGGCTCCGCCAAGAACAATTCGATTGTCGTCGGCTTCAAAGACAACGCCGTGGCGCAAGTCAACATTACGCCGCCAAACACGCCAGAAGGACCGAAGTATGTGCCGATCCTTCCTGAGCATATGAAGGACGCGCTCGATCCGATCACCGCCGTCATGATGTTCACCCGCGTCAATGGCGCCTCGCCCTGCGCCCGCCGGATCCCCATTTTCGACGGCAAGCAGCGGTTCGATCTGCTGATGACGTCGGCTGGTCAACAGAAGGTTGCCGAGACGCGTCCGAGCGGTCAGCCTGGTATCGGCTACCTGTGCAAGGTGCGCTATCTGCCGGTTTCCGGTCACAAGAATAACGAAGAATCCAAGAATGCCTCCGAAAAGACCGACATTGAGGTGGCCCTGCGCCCGGTGCCAAGCGCCAAACTGCTGGTCCCGTATCGCGTGACGGTGGCGACCAAGTGGGGCACGGGTACAATGCTCCTGCAGCGGATGGATATTATCGCGCCAGGCCAAAAGCAGATCGCCTTGGTCCATTAAGTATCGACGCAGACCGGCGGAACGGATAGACGCGCTTTGCTATTGCTGCTTGATCTGGCAGCCCGCCTCTGCAATGCCAGCGGGATGAACTGCCTACAAGGCCCGGGAAACTAGTTAGATGCCGATCAATTACGAAACGCGCAGCCGTAACGTTACGGCGGTGCTTGGACCGACTAATACCGGTAAAACGCATCTCGCTATCGAACGGATGCTCGGGCACAACACCGGCTTGATCGGCCTTCCGCTGCGCCTGCTCGCACGCGAGGTGTACGACAAGATCGTCGCGCGCGTTGGCGTCGATAAGGTTGCGCTCGTCACCGGCGAGGAGAAGATCAAGCCCGAAGGCGCGCGCTATTGGGTGTGTACGGTGGAAGCCATGCCGCGCGAAATCGACGTCGATTTCGTTGCGATCGACGAAGTGCAACTCGCTTGTGACCCGGAGCGGGGACACGTCTTTACCGATCGCCTGCTCAATTCACGCGGTCGCCAGGAAACATTGTTGCTCGGCGCCGGCACGATGCGCGAAGCCATTGCCGATCTCATCCCCGGCGCAAACTTCATCTCGCGTCCCAGACTGTCGAAACTGACCTACGCTGGCCAGAAGAAGATCACGCGTCTGCCCGGCCGCACGGCCATCGTCGCTTTCTCAGCCGCCGAGGTCTATGCAATCGCCGAGTTGATCCGCCGCCAGCAAGGCGGGGCTGCAGTCGTGATGGGCGCCCTGTCTCCGCGCACCCGTAACGCGCAGGTAGCGCTATATCAGTCCGGCGACGTCGACTACATCGTCGCCACCGATGCGATCGGCATGGGTCTCAACCTCAACGTCGAACATGTGGCGCTGGCTGGCGTCCGCAAGTTCGACGGTCACAACCATCGCATGCTGACGCCAGCCGAGCTGGCGCAGGTCGCGGGCCGCGCCGGCCGTCACATGAACGACGGCACCTTCGGCGTCACCGGCGACGTCGAGCCGCTGGACAACGATCTCGTCGAGCGTCTGGAAAATCATGAGTTCGAGCCTGCCAAGGTTTTGCAGTGGCGCGGCCGCAAGCTCGATTTCTCCTCTCTCGACAACTTGCATGCGAGCCTGCGCCAGGCACCAGGCGAGGCGCGATTGATGCGGGCCCGTACAGCCGACGATCTTCTGGCGCTCGAAATGGTGAGCGCCGACCGCGAAATCGCTGACATGGCGAAGGGCCCGCAAGCGGTCTCGCTGTTGTGGGACGTCTGTCAGGTGCCTGATTATCGCAAGATCTCCAGCCAGAACCACGCCGAGCTGGTGGCGACCCTCTATAAGTCGATCATGACCGGCTCGCGCAAGATTGACGACGATTGGTTCGCCAAGCAGGTTGCCCTTTCCGATCGCGTCGATGGCGACATCGACACGCTGTCGAACCGCCTCGCCCATATTCGGACGTGGACCTTTGTGTCCAATCGGGCCGATTGGTTCAACGATGCTGTGCACTGGCAGGAGCGAACCCGCGCCATCGAGGATGCGTTGTCCGATGCCATGCATGAGAGCCTGACGCAGCGCTTCATCGACGCCAAGACGAGCGCGCTGATGAAGGGCATGCGTCTCAACGAGGAGCTGAAGGCCGAGATCGCGGAAGATGGTGCGATCCGCGTCGAGAACCATCCGATCGGGCGTCTGCGCGGGTTTATGTTCACACCTGAAGCGCAAGGCGAAGGCATCCACGGCAAGGCATCGCGCAATGCCGCCGCCCAAGTGTTGTCGAAGGAACTGGCGATGCGCGCCCGGCGCGTAGCATCCGCCAAGGCCGACGCATTCAAGCTGACGCGGACCTGCAAGATCCTGTGGCGCGATGAAGAAATCGCGCGCCTGGAAGCTGGCGAAGATCCACTGAAGCCCCTCGTGGTTTTGCTCACCGACGAGCACCTGCAAGGCCCCGACAAGGAGAAGGTGCAGGAACGCCTGAACACCTGGATGGCGGAAAGCATCGCCACCAAGCTGAAGCCGCTGGCCGACATCTCCAAGGCGGACGACGTCGTCGGCTTGGCGCGCGGGATCGCCTTTCGCCTGACCGAAAATTTCGGCGTGTTGAAGCGTGAGAGCATATCTGAGGACATGAAGTCGCTCGATCAGCCGGGACGCGCGCAGTTGCGCAAGTACGGCGTGAGATTCGGCGCGTTCAATGTCTACTTCCCGCTGCTCCTGAAGCCTGCCGCGGCGGAGCTACGTTTGGTTTTGTGGCTCTTGAAGAGTGCAGCTTCGCATGGCTTGGCGCTCGATCAGCTGCCAGAGCCGCCGCGTCCCGGCTTGACGTCGCTGCCTGTCGATAAGGCCTTGCCCGAGCCGTTCTATCGCGCATGCGGTTATCACGCGTGTGGCCCGCGTGCCGTCCGTATGGATATTCTGGAGCGCTTGGCCGATTTGATCCGCCCGCTCATCGCCTGGCGCGCACCCGCCGATAACCCATCGGCCACCGCGCCTAAAGGGTCGACTGGAGATGGTGCGTTCACCGTCACGCCGGAGATGATGTCGATCCTGGGTTGTTCGCCCGACGAACTTGGTGAGGTGCTGAAGACGCTCGGCTTCTGGAACGAGCGGCGTCCCAAGAAGGCCAAGGTGCAGGCGCCTGTCCAGGTAGCTCCGGCGGAGCCCGCCGCTGCTGCTGTCGACGAAACGGCTGTTGGCACCGAAATGGCGACGGCTGCGTCGGATGAACCTTCGTCCGCTGAAGCGTCGCCTGCAACCACAGACGTTCCGGTGGATGCGCCGCAACCAGCTGAAGCGGAGGCAGCACCACCCGTCGAGGCCGCTGCTGAAATAGAAAAGAGCGACGCACCGGTTGCCGAGGCCGTTACCGAATCTGCCGATGCTGCGACACCGGCTGAACCTGTTGCCGCCGAACCCGTGCTCGAAGAAGTATGGCGGCCGCGCCGTCGTGGGCGAGAAGCGCATCATCGTCCAGAGAGGGCAAAGCGTGACGAGGCACCGCGAGAGGGGGCCGAGGCCCGCGCGGACCGGCCAAAGCGCAACCGCCGCCGTCCGTCGGAAGGCTATCGGGCGCGCGACGTTACCGTTCCGGCAGAGGTCAGCCCCATAGCCGCCACCGTAGGTGAAGGCGCTGAAGCGAGTGCAGTTCCGGCGGGCGATACGGCGGCGGTCACTGCCCGGCCCGATCGCAAGCAACACCGTCGTGACGATCGCCGCGGTGACATCAAGCCTGGACCGAAGGCCGACGATCCCAATCGCGGCTACCGGGCGCGCGAACCGAAACCAGAGACTCGTGACAACCGTGGTCCAAGCGTAAACAAAGATCGTCCAGCTCAAGCGGATCGCGGTCGTGGCGATCGCCCGCGCGGCGGTGATCAGCGGGGCCGCGAGGAGCGTCGCGTGCCGATGACGGTCGTATCGTCGGCGCCGTCGAAGAAGCCGGGAACGATCGATCCGGATTCGCCGTTTGCGAAACTGATGGCTCTGCGCGAAGCCATGAGCAGCAAGAGCCCATCGGAGACGTCCGGCAAATCATGAGCACGCCATGAGCGAACGCGGTGACGGAGGTGCTGCAGCTGGCGGTGCCGGTCGCCGTGTCGATCAGTGGCTATGGTTCGCTCGTGTGGTCAAGTCACGTACGCAAGCGGCCGATCTCGTTCTCGCCGGTAAGGTCCGGCTCAATCGTGAGCACATCGGGAAGCCCAGCCTCGTCGTAAAAATAGGCGACGTGCTGACCGTGACGGCGCATGAGCGAGTGCGGGTGTTGAAAGTTGCAGCAGCAGGTGTCCGCCGCGGTCCACCAGCCGAAGCCGCCACCTTGTTCGAAGACCTCACTCCGGTGCCGGTCGCCCCAACGCCTGAGGAAAAAGTCGCCGCTGGACAAGGTGCGCGCGAAGCTGGTTCAGGCCGGCCGACCAAGCGCGATCGCCGCACACTCGATCGCTTTCATCGTAGCGGCGACGACGAGTAAGCGAGCGGAGAAGACGCGCTTGCTGTTGTCACGACGCCGATAACCGTTATCATTGGACAATCGATTGCCAACCCGCGAGCCCGGAAATCCCATGACCAATATCACGCGTCGTACGTTCACCCAGGGTGTCGTAAACATCGGTATCGCGGGCGCCGCGATCGCCGCATCTGGCGTAAGCGCAAGGGCACAGGATGCCTATCCGGCCGGCCGCACGATCAAGATCATCGTTCCGTTCGCACCAGCTGGCGCAGCCGATATTACCGGACGATTGCTGGCCGATCGCCTCGCCAACAAATGGAAGGCAACGGTGCTCGTAGAAAACGTGCCGGGCGGTGGCGCCAACATCGGCATCGACCGCGTGGCCAAGGGACCGGCCGACGGCACGCAGATTTTGATCATCCCGCCGAACATCACGACCAATCCGTTTCTGTTCGACAAGCTGCCCTACAACGCGGAGACGGACATCATACCGCTCAGCCAGGTGACGAGTTTCCCGAACCTGTTGTGTGTGCGCCAAGACCTGCCGGTGAACTCCGTTGCCGAGCTGATCGCCTACGCAAAAGCCAATCCAGGCAAACTCAACTATGCCTCGTCTGGCATCGGCACGACGATCCATCTGTCGGGCGAGCTGTTCAAGAGCATGACCGGCATCGAGATGACGCATATCCCCTACAAGGGCAGCGCGCCGGCTGTGAACGATCTGCTCGGCGGTCAGGTCGATCTCATGTTCGACAACCTGCCGTCGATCATAGCCCATGCCCGCGCCGGCAAGGTCAAGCCGCTCGGCATCACGACGCTCAAGCGCTCGCCGACGGCGCCAGAATATGTCCCGGTGGCCGATACCGTGCCGGGCTATGCCGCCGGTTCGTGGTTCGGCGTCGGCGTAAGGGCTGGCACGCCGCAGCCGATCCAGGATCTGATCGAGGCGGCGGTGCGCGAGGCGTGCACCGAGCCGATGGTCAAGGAGCGGCTCGCAAGCCTGCAAGCCGAGACGATCGGATCGAACCGCACCGAGATCGCAGCCTTCATCGCCAGCGAGCGCGGCCGCTGGGGCAAGCTCATCACCGATCTCAAAATCAAGGGCGAGTGAGGTAACGCGGCGCGGTAGGGTGCAATAGCGTCTTCGCGTATTGCACCGGGCCGCCAAGATACTGCAGTTGCGCCGCGCTGCATATCTGCGGTGCAATACGCTTCGCTATTGCACCCTACGGTTCACCGCTGTCACGCGAACGCCGCCGCGAGGTAGGCTTTCTCCTCGGCTTCCAGCCAGTACTTCACGCCGGATGCGGGCGTCGCGCTGGCAGGGCGTCCGGCGCGGGCGACGGTGCGACCCGCAATGCGCTCCAAGGTGCGGTCGAGATGGGTGAAGTAGCCCATGTTGGCCGGCTCTTCCTCGCACCAGACGAGCTTCGCGCCCGGGTGCTGAGCCAACGCCTCGCTGATCGCATCCTCCGGCAACGGATGCACCTGCTCGACACGCAGGATCGCGACTTCCGGCTCGAGCTTGCGGCGTGCCCGCTCCTCCGCCAGGACGTAGGCAACCTTGCCCGTGCACAGGATGACCCGTTTCGCTCCACGCGCCGGACCATCGATGATCAGCTCCCGGAAGTGCGTCGAACCGGCGAAATCCCCCAGCGGCGAGACGCAAGCTTTATTCCGCAGCAACGCTTTCGGCGTCAAAACGACCAGCGGCTTACGGATGTCACGCATAACCTGGCGCCGAAGCAGATGGAAATAGTTCGCAGGCGTCGAGGCGTTGACGACCTGGATGTTGGCGCCCGCGCAGGCTGCGAGTAGCCGTTCTGGCCGTCCGGTCGAGTGATCTGGTCCGCCCCCGTCGAGGCCGTGCGGCAGCAGGATAACGATGCCCGACGCGCGCAACCAGCGATCCTCGCCGCAGGCGATGCACTGGTCGAACACCGGTTGCGCGATGTTCAAAAACTCGC
>JANOOW010000553.1:0-4957 GCA_031421555.1 Hyphomicrobiaceae bacterium
CCAGACGGTCACCAGCCGCGACGCGATCGACTCAGCTGTTGCGGCACCTGAAAGCACGTCGTCGGCGGCATGATCGAGTTCGGACGCAGCGCTGTTGCGGATGCGGTCGGCGATCAGGTCGGCACACGCGCGCGCGATCAAGTATCGGGCACGGCGGCGGCGGCGCGTCACGGAGCCTTGTTCGAGGCGCGTCCGGCCGATCACCAGCGCGGCATCGACCAGGCGAGGAACACCAGCACCGGTGGTGGCCGTCGTCTTCAGCGCTTCGACCTGGCCGGTTCGATGCTCATTTTCGTCATGTGATCTGACCGATAGCGCGCCCGACAACTGCTGCAATGTCGCTTCGGCGCCGGGCCGGTCGCCTTTGTTGACCACGAGCACGTCGGCGATTTCCAGCAAACCGGATTTCATCGCCTGAATATCGTCGCCGAGACCTGGCGCCGCGACGACGATGCGGACGTCGGCGATCTCGGCAACGTCGATCTCGCTCTGGCCGGTGCCGACCGTCTCCAGCAGAATGGTGTCGAAGCCGGCGCCATCGAGCGCGTCGATGATACGCACGGCAGCAGGCGTGAGGCCGCCCAGGTTGCCTTTGGACGCAAGCGAACGCACGAAAACGCCGTCGTCTCCGGCAGCGGCCGTCATGCGGATGCGATCGCCCAAAATCGCGCCGCCAGAAATCGGGCTCGACGGATCGACGGCGATCACGCCGACCTTGTCACCACGTGCCCGCAATTCGACGATCATCGCATTGACGAGCGTCGACTTGCCGGCGCCCGGCGGCCCGGTGATGCCGATCACCAAGGCCCGGCCAAGTTTGGCTTCGATCGACCGCAAGACCTGCACGCCGAGCGCGGACCGCCGCTCGAACTCGGTCGCGACGCGGGCGATCGTGCGGCGCTCACCGGCGCGAAGCCCGGCGACTAGCCGCGCGGCCTCGGCATCGATCGCGTTTACACCGTCGCTACCGGCAGCGTGCATCGACGCTCCCCTCAAGCGGCGCAAGCCTTGGAAAACGCGCTAGCAGCCATCAGTAGCGCCTGATCAGGCCGACGAGCCGGCCTTGAATGTCGACCTGGTCCGGCCCGAAGATACGCGTCTCGTAGGCAGGGTTCGCCGCCTCCAGTGCGATCGCCGCACCGCGCTTGCGCAGACGCTTCAACGTTGCCTCCTCTTTCTCGATGAGCGCGACGATGATGTCGCCGTTCTCGGCAGAGTCGCAGCGGCGGATGATCACCGTGTCGCCGTCGTGGATGCCGGCATCGATCATCGAATCACCGCGCACCTCGAGCGCAAAGTGTTCGCCGTTCGTCAGCAGGTCCGGTGGACAGGCAATGTCGTGACTATGCGATTGGATTGCGCTGATCGGAACGCCGGCGGCAATGCGGCCCATCACCGGAACCGAAACCGTGCGGCTATCCAGAACCGTCGAGGGTGGCGGCACGAACGGTTGCTTGCCGCGGCTGCCCTCGATCACACTGGGCGTGAAGGCGGGGCGCTTCGGAATCGACGCCGTCTCTGGCGCATTCTCCGGCAACTTGATCACCTCGAGCGCGCGCGCGCGGTGCGCTAATCGACGGATGAAGCCGCGCTCCTCCAAGGCCGTTATCAGCCGATGAATGCCCGACTTGGACTTAAGCTCGAGGGCATCCTTCATCTCGTCGAATGACGGCGGCACACCCTCCTCCTGCATCCGTTGGTGGATGAACAGCAGAAGCTCTTTCTGTTTCTGGGTAAGCACGTCAAACCTCCGGTAGCTCGCGTTGCGTTTGGCGATCCGTTATTTAGGCAGTACGCGACACGAATAAACAAAACCAGAACAGACCATAACTGTTCTGTTCTCGTTCCGCAAGCCATCTTTGCAAAATATGTGAAGAGGGCTTCAAGGAAGCTGCAGGGTTGGCGCAGGTGCACTAGTTTCTGTCAACCAGACCAAGGAGACGAACATGCCCGCACCTATTCTACTCGGCGATATCGAGATTCACCGCATCGTTGAGCAAGAGGGGCCGTTCTTCGACGCCGCGCAGTTCTTTCCGACCCTCACGCCCGAAATGATGGCGCCGCATCGGAGTTGGCTGACGCCCCGGCATATTGATTCGAGCGGTCAAGTGATCCTGTGCATTCAGAGCTATCTGGTGAAGACGCGCCACGCGACAATCCTGGTGGATACGTGCGTCGGCAATCACAAAGAGCGGCCGCAGCGTCCGTTTTGGCATCGCATGGCGAGCGATCGCTACGAGCGGAATCTGGCGGCAGCCGGTTTTGCAATGGGCGACATCGACTACGTCATGTGCACGCACCTGCACGGCGATCATGTCGGCTGGAATACCAAGTTGGAGAACGGCCGCTGGGTGCCGACCTTCCCGCGCGCCAAATATCTGTTCGCCGATCGCGAACTGGCGCACTGGACGGGTAAGCACGACGCCGATCCGGCTAACTTTCCGTGGATCACGGATTCGGTGCTACCGATCGTGGCGGCAGGACGCGTCGAGATCGTCAAGAGCGATCACCAGTTGGGCGACCTCGTCCGGTTGATGCCGACGCCCGGGCATTCGATCGATCATTTTTCGGTCGAGGTCGGGCGGCCCGGCGCGGATGCGATCATCACCGGTGACGCGATTCATTCGCCCATTCAGACCCACTACCCCGATGCCGGCATGTTCTCCGACTACAACGCTAAGCTCGGTGCCGACAGCCGCCGCAAGCTGCTGTCGCGATGCTGCGAAACGTCGACGCTATTCTGTCCGGCGCATTTTGCATCGCCGAGCGTCGGCAAAATCGTTCGCGCAGGCGATGCATTCGGTTTCGTCGAGTCGTAGCGTCGATTAGGTAAGGTGGGCCATTGCGGCGATGGCGCTTGCGCCCGCGTTTTCGAACAGCTTACAAAGACCGGCTTCATCGACCCGGTCACCGTCCATCGTGGCGTCATGGTGGATGCCTCCGGCGATGAACAGCGCGTCGATGCCGGCTGCCGTGGCACCGGCGATGTCGGTCGCCAAAGCATCGCCGATCGCCAGTACGTCGGCTGGCAACACAGAACGTCCGATGATCCGGTCCGCTTTCGCGAACGCCAGATCATAGGCCGGCTTGTGCGGCTTGCCGGCCCAATACACGTCGCCTCCCATGGCGGCGTAGACGACGCCGACAGCGCCAGCGCACGGAAATCTTTGACCGCCGACATCGACGACGAGGTCGGGGTTGGCGCATACGAACGGCAGTCGGCGGGCAAGCGCGCGTTCCAGCAGCGGCCGGTAGCTTTCGCCGGTCTCGCCGCGGTCGTCCACTAGGCCCGTGGATACCACTGCGTGCGCGTCCTCGAGCTGCGAAAGCGTCGCCGTCAAACCGTCGAACAGCGGCAGCGACCGGTCTGGCCCGATGTGATGCAGACGCTCATAACCGCTGGCTTTTAGATGTAGCCGTGTGATGTCGCCGGAACTGACGATCGCGTCCCAGGCGGAGCGCCGCACGCCTTTTTCGTCGAGTACCCGCGCGACGCTCGATGACGGTACCGGGGCATTCGACAACAGAATGACCTTGCCGCCGTGCGCCCGGTAGTTTTCGAGTGCCGCACCGGCGCCGGTGTACTCGCGCACACCGTTATGCACGACGCCCCATACATCGCAAAAGATGACGGGATAGCGGGCGAGGAGGTCGCGGGCGGTTGATATGATTGGAACGGGTGCGGCCATTGCATTGCCATGTTTCATCGAGGGTTCACCTAGACGAGATCGCCGTCGCACGCTAGCGATCTGCGAGACGCGGCCGCTCCCAAAATCAAGGTCAAACGAATGCATCTCTCTTACGCGCAGAACCTCGAGGACTATCATCTGAGCTTGCTGTTCGCGGGCGAACCCACCGGCACCTATGTCGATGTCGGCGGCGGGCATCCGGTAGCCGACAACGTCTCGTTCTATTTCTATCTGATGGGATGGCGCGGCCTCATCGTCGAGCCACAGACGAAGCTCGCTACCATTTACGCGCACGTGCGGCCGCGCGATCACACGGTATCGATGCTGGCTGGCGCCAAGGACGGCGAGATCGACTTCCACACCGTCGACAAGCTGCATGGATTTTCGACATCGGTCGAAGCGAATGCGTCCGCCGCCAGTGCATTCGGCGTCGGCTACACGACCACCCGGTTGCCAGTGCGGCGGTTGTCGACACTGCTCGATGAGGCAAAAATCTCCAAGATCGATTTCCTGAAGATCGACGTCGAGGGCGCCGAGGCAGACGTACTAGCCGGCATCGACTGGACACGGCATCGCCCACGCGTGATCGTCGTCGAGGCGGTCGAGCCCGGGTCGATGGTGGATACATCGGGCAAGTGGGAGGCGATCATCACCCGCCAGGGCTATGCGTTCACATTCTTTGACAACCTGAATCGCTTCTATGTTGCCGATGAGGCTGCGCACTTGAGGAGCCGGTTCCCGGAGAAACCCGCGGCGTGGGATCACGTGGCGCATTTGTGGGACTGCGGGCAGGCGGCGACCGCCACCGCGCATCCTGATCATGCGTTGGCGAAGACGCTCGTTGCGGGGTTCCTCGCGTGCCTGCCAGCGATTGATCCGGCCTTGCTGCAAAACTTGTTGGAGCGTGGCGCTGCGGAAACCAAGCAGCCGCTCGAAGGCGAGGCTGCGCGTGCGCTGATGATCGGATCGATGGAGTATCCAGGTACGGCAGAAGCGGACAGCCGGTTGCCGGTCGATATCACCAGCCTGATTTCTACCGATCGCTTGCGCGCCGCTTTGGGCCGCATCGCCTGCACCTATGACGGCGGCCACATCATGGACTAAAGCGTTCTCTCACTTCGTCAGCGACAAGAACCGCGTCGGGTGCACGTCCTTGAGGTTGGTCTGCCAGCCCTGCAGCTTGTTCGACACCAGGTTTTTCGAACCGTAGTAGAGCACTGGGATGTACGGCAGATCATGCATGAAGATCGTCTCGGCCGCGAACAGCA